>JAZUAZ010000207.1:0-2791 GCA_045638245.1 Acutalibacteraceae bacterium
TCGATAGCGTAGTAGATTTCCTGAGCCTTTTCCGTGCCCATATGACGGATGGGACAGTCAACGAGCTTGAGACCTGCCTGAATGGCTCTCATTCGGATTTCCTTTACCTCCTGAGAGTTGCTGATTCCCTCAACGTGAGTATCTGCACCGAATTCGAGATAAATACTGTCGGCATAGTCAATTGTTTCCTGAGCCTTTCTTTCGCCGATAAGCTGAGGAAGGTCTCCGCCTACCTCATAGCAAAGTGAAAGCTTACCGTCGGAAAAAGCACCTGCGCCCGAAAAGCCTGTTGTGATATGACAGTAAGGCTTGCAGTTGACACACTTCTGTGTTTTATCCTTGGGACAGTGTCTTTTTTCAACGGACTGACCCTTTTCGACGATTACAATGCTCTTCTTTGAGCCTTTTTTAATCATTTCAAGGGCGGTAAAAATGCCCGCAGGACCTGCGCCGATAATAACAACATCTTTTTTCATAATAATTCTCCTCTGACATAAAAAAGGGACCTTTACCATGGAATAGATAAAGATCCCTTCAAAATATTCCTCTTCATTATAACATTATTAAAGAGGTTTGTCAATTATTTATTAGCTTACTGTTTAAGCCATTGTCATAGGTTCTTCAGCATTGTAAACACAAGCTACCTTAACAAATTTTTTCATAAAAGTGTTATATTCTTCTTCACCGATATAAAAGGCTTTACACACAGATTTGCAGGAAACATAAAGATATCCGTCATCACAAAAATAAATTTCAGGCTTTACATCACCGTTAACCGCTGTATCAAATATAAGTTTATCATCGCAGGAACTTATCCGAGAGATTGCCACGACATCCGAGTTGCTCTCAAGAAGCTCATCAATAAGGTTACGAGCCGCCACAGACAGTGAATATATAATATAATCTTCACCCTGCTTATAATAAGTCAACAAATAGGACGACTGAACAGAAAGAGAATAAATTTCAGTAAGCTCACCAAGAGTCTCACAATCTTCTATTTCCTTTTCAACGTCGAAGTCCTGCGGTAAGCCCAACTTTGTAACCGAAGAAATGAATTCCTTGCATTTCTCTTCACTAACCTTAAAAGTCTGAAATCCTTCTATTGTAATATAACCATCCGTGGTAATATCGACCGACAAATTAAATCCGCCGTAAATTCTCAAATCAAAGCTCAAGGTGGGAGTCTCACCCCAATTGTTCTCTTCTCTGACACAATATTTGCTATTTTTCAATAATGTAAAAAACTCCTTACAGAAATTATCAATCTGGGTTTCGTCAAGAATTATTCTGTCAGGCTCAACGTATTCGTCGGTTCCGTTATAGTTACAATATTCAAAATGACATCCCTCCGTCAACGGTATTGAAATAACATCTTCTCTAAGGTTAAGCTTATCAATTATTTCACCGATTGTATCGGAAAAAAGCACACCGTTTTCAACATAAAGAAATATGCCACACATAAGACCGTCCTCACGTCCTACAGCAACAGCATAATCCTTGCTGATTCCTTTTACCTCATAGACAATAAAATCAATATATTCATCTTCTTCCTTAACATAATCGTATGCAGTTATTCTGCCGAGCTCTCTGATGAGCATACTTTTATCAACAGGCTCGGAAGAGCTGTTTCCGACATATTTCACACCGTCAATCTCAACACCATAAAAGTACCAGGGCAGCTTTTCATTTTCCCAGTTGTCATAATCCGATGGCGGTGCTCCTTGTACGATAACAGAAGCTGAGCTGAATGTTACTTCAGTCATATCAGCAGAGGTTGTGCCGTTATCGGAGATTTCAGTTTCGGTGGTTGTCTCTCCACTGCTTTTTGAAGGTGGCTTTTGCAAGTGATTGTATGCAAACAAAGCCGATACTGTAACTGCAATTATACAGGCGGCAGCAAGTATTGCTTTCCGGGATATTGATTTAACCTTCGGTTTATAAGTAACAGCTTCAACTATATGCTCATCGCTGATTTCATTCATCGCATCTGAAAGAAAATCGTTATTCATAAAATGCCCTCCTTTTCAAGATATTTTCTGAGCTTTTTACGAGTACGTGAAAGCTTCTGATAAACATTACTTTCGCTCAATCCCATTTCTTTTGCTATTTCTTCAATTTCATCAGAAAACCAATATCGTTTAATAAAAACAACACGACTTTCTTCATCGACAGTGTCAAGAAAACGGTCAATCAGTCTGCCAAGAGCTCTTGCATCGATTTTTTCTTCAAAAGATAAGTCCTTAAGTTCATATTCAAGTTCATAAACAGGCAAGTCAACGCTACTACGCTTCAAAGCAGTTTTTTCTCGCAGCTTTTTCAGCGAAATATTACGGGTAATCCTGCAGACAAAGGACACAAACGGGTCCGGATTATTGGGAGAAATTGTGCGCCAAACTACAAGATATGTATCGTTGACACACTCTCTTGAATCCTCTTTGCAGCGAAGTATATTATCTGAAATTTTAAAAAGCAACTTTCCGTATTTATAATCAATTTCCTTCAAAGCAAGCTCGCTTCGCTGAAACAGCATAGCTATTATTTGTCTGTCTTCCATTTTCTTCACATCCCTTCATAAATACAACTACCGAAAAGCAAGGGTTTTCTGACAGATATTTCAAAAAAATTCAGAGTACACCTATTGAAAGCATAGGGCGTACTCTGTGATTTTTATTTTTTCTTTCTGTTTATCGCATAATACACCGGTATTGCACAAAGAGAGAAGAAAAATCCCGCCAGCATACCTGCCTTCATTCCGAGCTGCTCGGGAGAAAGCGAAAGACTATCTGCTAAG
>JAZUAZ010000208.1:0-7349 GCA_045638245.1 Acutalibacteraceae bacterium
ATTACTGACATCCTCGGGCGGCTTCAGCGAGCCTGTAAATAAGCTCTCAGGCTGTAATCTTAAGTATAACTTTTTCACCGATATGAACCTTAAAAAGTTCTCGTTCAAGGGCAACGATATAACCTATACAACCTTTGCAGATTGCAATCTTAGTGAGAGCAAATTTGATGGCTGTAACCTTACGGATACGGAGTTTTTCAGATGCGACATTCAGAAGGCTGATTTCCGTAAAGCCACAGGCTACAAGATTGATGTTATAACCTGTAACATCAAAAAGGCGAAATTTTCTGCCCCTGAGGTATATAATCTGCTTGCTTCTTTGGATATAAAAATTGAATAAGCTGAACCCCTGACTATAAAAAGTCAGGGGCATTTTCATTCACTCAATTCAATTACCAACTTCCCTTGCCTTTGTGCCAACGCCTTAAACTGTGCCGCACCACCGAAGTTGTGGGTAACATAAGTTACAACAACATCCGACTGCTCTATCATCCATTTATTACGCCAGGAAATTGCAAAACGTTTGGGTACGGTTTCAATGCCTTCGGGTAGTATAGTGCTTGTGAGGTCGTCATACTCGCTTTTCTTTGTTGGGAGATAGGCTAAAACCACGCTGTAGGTTATGGGGTAGGCTTGGGATAAATCTTCAAGCTGACGGCGGACCATAGTGTCGAAGCTACCGTTGTTGCCTACATAAAATTCTGTAGCACCGAGATTTTCAATCATATCAACAAGAGTCGTACGTAAGGTCGGTTCAATTTCTTTTGGTGCATCCTTGTGACCGAAGAAGGTTACCGTCATAAACATTCCTCCAATTTACAAAACCCACCGAAGTCAAACTCGGTGGGCTATCTTATGACCTCGCTATCTCTGTTGACCCACTTAAGGGTGTGAAGCTAACCTTCGATTAAATTGTGTGTATAGCGGTCAATAAGATTTATGCTACCCATAAACGGGTAAATGCATTTTAACATAAATATATTTACAAAGTCAACCCATATTCGGGTAATTACTTATAGTTTTGCAGTTATCATAATATCAACCCGTAAATGGGTAATTGTAATTATGAGGTGCAGATAATGGACTATTCAGATATTTATGTAAGACGAATCAGAAGTCTTTGCGAAAAAAGAGGAATTGCCATAAATAAGCTTGCAACAATGAGCAATGTCAGCCAGTCAACTCTTGATAATATTGTAAGAGGTATCACCAAAAATCCCGGAGTGATGACAATTCACAAGCTCGCTATTGCCTTTAATATGACATTAGCCGAGTTTCTTGATTTTGATGAACTGAATGATTACTCATTTGAAGAAGAGGATGAGGAATAAAGCTACCCCTGACCGTAAAAAGTCAGGGGCGTGTTCATGCATATATCAGCTCTTTGCAGACGATTTCGGTTGCTCGTTCTCTGATGTTGTTCATCCTACCGACCCACTCCATCTGATTCTGCTCTTTGAGCTCTTCAGTGATATCTTCGATTTTTTTCATCTGCTCCACGAGAGTATCAAACATATCCCGTGCCTGTTCGTCAATGTCGGCAAGGTGGGTGTGAAGAGTGAACCTACAGATGAGGAAATTATACATAGCTCTTTTGTGGTTTTGCAGATAGTTTTTGCGAAGGTTTCCCCACTTGCCTATCGGTCTTTTATCTTCCTGCTCGGGAAGAGCCAAATCCGGCAGATAATAGTCGCCGTGAAGGGTGTATCTGATGCCTGTTTTTTCGTTTGTGTAGTGTTTGGGTAACATATAAATTCCTCCTTAATCTTTGTAGCTTTATTGTACAAAGTTAAGGAGGTTTTGTCGAATGTGTGAGATGTATAACGATTGCAATATTGCTTTGGATGATTAGGGATAGTCACTATCAAACAGTTTCGTAAGGCCAGTCAATTATTCCACCGAATTCTTTAACATTGGTATATCCCAATGACACAAGTTCACTTGCGGCATTTTTGCTTCGTCTGCCGCTTCTGCAGTAAACGAGAATAAGCTGATTTTTATCTTTGAGTATGCTTTCAGCCTTGGCGACGATTTCGTAGTCAGGTATGAGAATTGCACCATCTATATGAGCTTCGTCATATTCTTCCTGTGTGCGAACATCAAGAATAAGATAACCGTCTCTTTCGTCCATTATTTCTTTTGCCTCGGCAGGAGTAATCTGCTCGTATGAATTTTCCATTTTGTTTTCACCACCCGATGTACAGCCGTAAAGTATAGCGGTACACGTAATTATCAATATCAGTATTACCGAAAACTTTTTCATTATAAGCACCGTCTTCTTTCTGCTTGTTTTAACCGGGATTCATATCTTATGAGGTTTAGTGACAACCATTTTAAGAAGCTCACCGACCGTACCCTTTTTCTCTTTATACCTCTCACCACGGACAACCATATACTCCGCCTTGCAAAGAGTAATGTCCGTACCCTTGCAGGAGAGAATATCTCTGTCGCAGACGAAAAAGTCAGCATCGTTGCCTTTTTGCAAAGTTCCTGTGTTGAGCTCACCGAGCATCTTTGCAGGGTTAACTGTATAAGTCTTGAGAGCCTCGTAGGGCGTGATTGATTGCTCTTTCAGATAGAAATCCACCATGCCGAGCATTTGCTCATAGGGGTTAACAGACTGTACGGGAGAGTCACTTGAACCACAGACACACACATCATTTTGGAGCAAGTCTTTGAGGGGTAACTGTCTGTTTATGATGCTCTCGGGTAAAAACTGCTCATAGCTTTTAAGAAAATGTTTGTCTATCCACGAGAAACCCGGCTGAACAGTAATTGCAAGAGGAAGCCTTTTGATAAGCTCCACAGCCTTTTTAGAGGGGAACTCAAAGTGGTCAATTCTCATCATAGCTCCGCTTGTGGGGATGCGGTCTTCAAGCTCACCGTAGATTTCCGTAATCTGATCAATGGCACTTTCGCCGATAGCGTGACAAGAAAGACGGATGTTTTTATCGAGTGCCTCGCTGACTTTGGACTTGATTTTATCCTTTTCGTAGTAGCAATGACCTTGTGTGCCGTTGTCCTTGTAAGGCTCATTAAATGCCGCACTGTGTGAACCTACGGAGCCGTCAAGCTCCCACACACCGCAGCCGCCTGCACGAAGAGTCTTCTGCTTTTTCTTAAAGGCATCAAGCCTTGAAAAGTCCATATACTGTGGGAAAAGACGCACATCAATGTCCATTCTCTCGGCAAGAAAAGCAAGAGCCGTAGTGAGAATATCGTTCTTTACATCCTCGTTGCCGTCCATAGCACAGACTCTGCTGATACCGTAGGACGCACAAAGGTTTGAGAAGTTAGCGATACCCTTTGCAATGATTGCAGGGGTGACATTTGAAGCGATAAGGGTTGTAACCTTGCCTTGCATAAACTCGTGAGCCTCGCCCGAAAAGATACCGTCGCTGTCCTCGGTAGGGAGTTTAAGCATTTCCATAAGCTTAGTCGAAATAGCACTGCTGTGACCGTCGATGCTGTAAACTATCATCGCTCTATTGCCCGACCATTCGTCAAGCTCAAAGCGTGTAGGCAGTCTCTTTTCATTAACTGCAGAAATGATAAATCCGTTGGCGGTAATGATTTTCTGCTTGGGATTAGCCTTGCAGAAAGCCTTTACTCTTTCACCGATTTCAGCCATATTATCAGGCTTTACGCCCTCTGATGTGATTTCGCAGATGTTGAAGCTTGCCGCCGCAAGTACGATAGTATAAAGCAGATGCAGATGTGAGTCTGTCATTGTGGGGTAAACGTGCTTAGCCTGAAGGTCAATCTTTTCATCAAAAGTACCCGACGGGATTTCATTTCCCGAGTAGGTTATCTTTTCACCATCGGTAACCATTACGGAGAAGATATCATCCTCCGACACCATAGAGTGAATTTTTCCGTTAAAGTAGAGCTTTTTCATCATACGGGCACCACATTACCTACAGCCATAAGAATCTGTGCGATGATAACAAGAATCTGTACAAAGGTACCGCACTTGTTGCCGAGGGTGCTGTTACCCTCATCCTTGAGACTCTTTCTGTAAGCAGGGATAACAAGAATAGCGATAAGAATACCGATAAGTCCGCCGCCGATTCTCATAAACTCCATAAAACCGCCGAGGTTGAGGAAGGTCATAAGAAGTGAGGGAAGAGTTGCGATAATCCAGCAGATTCTCTTATCTTTCTTAATCTGTTCTTCTGTAATATCGGCAAGGGCAAGAGAAATTGCCCAATAGCTTGTAATCATAGCGAGTACAGTGAAGATTGAGCCTGCAATCTGAGCCCACGCACCGATACCCTTACTCCAACCAATCATAGCCACCTCTGTAACCTCTGTTGAGGCAAGGAGCGCACAGAGAGTGATAACAACCATAAGTATAAGGTTATTTGAAAGACCGATGAAAACAGCCTTTTTTACCTTTTTAGCGTCAGCGTCAAGACCTTTTACAGCCTGAGGTACGGAGAAGAAAGCGGAGAAGGCAAGCATTGCCATACCAAAGAAAGCAAGGATATGATTAGGCTGACCGATAGAAAAGCTGAGAGGATTTTTGATGTTAAAGAGGGAGCATACACCGAGTACACCTACAACACCGAAGATAACGGACACAGCCACACTTTCACTTAAGCCTACAGCCTTAAGTCCGAAGAGAACAACACTTGCGGCAGCCACATAGAAGATAAGCTTTGACACTATCATAGGCACACCGATAAGGTCGGTGATGATTTCAGCCGCACCTGATATGTAAGCGGCAAGGTTTGTGAACATAACGAGAGCCATAACCACAAAGAAGAAAAGGGTGATAGGCTTCTGGAATTTGCCTGTGAAAAGGTACTTTGAAAAAACCTCAACAATCTGTGATTTGCCGCCGCTTTTGATTGAGATATCGGCAATCATAAGGTGAATAATTAAGTTAGCAAGGAAGGACAGCACAAGAATAACCATAGCCATTAAAATACCGTTTTTCTCGGCAAGGTAGGGCATAGCCATAATACCGCCGCCAACACCGTAGCCTGTGATTATACAGGCACTTTGCCATACTGAGAGTTTGTTCTTTTCCATATTTTTGCACTCCTTAAAGTTAACTGATAGTGTCATTATATACCAAGTGAAAGGTTAAGGCAATGGGTTGAGGGAAATCTTGAGATAAAAGAGATATAAAGTGACCTCCTTAACTTTGTACAATGAAGTTAAGGAGGCTTTTCCGTTTTAGCTTATCCCTTTACAAAAATATCATACGCAAACCTTGCACCCAACCTGAACCCTGATATAAAACTATCAGAATTGCTTATGCTTGAAAACTCATTGTAAGCACTCACATAATTTGCAAACAGCTCTTTTTCTTTTTCAGGTAGCATGGCTGACAGTTCTTCCTCTTTCTTTGCAAGCGCACTCAGCTTCTTTTTCAGCTTAGGTGATATTTCTGTGGTGAGCTCCTGCGGCTCAAGGTTGCCGTAATACAATTCTTCAATAATATTCGACATGGAAATCACCTCTCAATCTTATGACGGAGAAGCTTGCAGTACTCCTCATAATCATCACTCATGATATAATCAATGACCCACTTTTTCGGTATGCGGTACTGATATTTAACCTTGTAGTGCTTGATTTTATTTTCCTGCATCAGCTTCAAAGCGGTACCCTCACTGATTCCGCCAAGCATTTCACGAAGCTGTTTCAGGTTTATTACATCAGGGTATTTTGCGAAAAGCTTGTTGTAAAAATTTCTCTTTTTCATTGTTTTAACCTCCTGTTTTTTGTCGGCAACAGAAGGTTTTTTCATTTTCTCGGTGTGAACACCGTGGAAAATCCCTCGGTTTATTTTTGGGAGGCGCTGTGAAGGCAGACGGGACGTACCTCCGGCATCCCTCTAACATCCCTCCAACATCCCTCCAAACAGCAAAAAATGCGTGTTTTTCGGCATTTCCCACCACGTCTGGGATTGTGGCATTTTTGAGGGTGAAAAATGCCCGCGAGCCCAGTAAAATAGGGCGTTCCGGGTGTATTGAAGGTGTGCCTTTTTTACACTGTCTTACACTGCCTTACAACACTCCAGAACAACTTAAAATCCCTCGGTGGCAACACCGTACCGGTTCAAGTCCGGTCACCGGCACCATAATCCTACAACCATTTTGATACAAAGGTTGTAGGATTATTTTTATGCTTGAAACTTTACACAAACAAAACAAGACTGATATTTTTTATAATTAAGTACGGATATTTGTACTCTAAGTTGTTTTGATTTTTTGTACTATTGAAATTGCATTAGTTAGGATGTATAATGAATCGACAATGTAACAAATAATGAGGAGAGGAATAATGGAAAAACTCAAATATAAAAAAACCAAACTTACGTGTTATTTTACATATCTTGCAATGTCATCGGTATTCAGCTTGCCGCCGTTATTATTTGCAACATTCAGAGAAATCTATGGCATATCATATACTTTGCTTGGAACACTGGTTCTTGTTAATTTCTGTACTCAACTCGGAATTGACTTGATTTTCAGCTTTTTCAGCAAGCATTTTAATATTCACAAGACAATCCGGATTATGCCACTTGTAACCGCATCGGGTTTGTGCTTTTATGCTCTGATCCCTACACTGTTTCCTCAGTATGCGTATGCCGGTCTTATTATTGGAACGGTTCTCTTCTCAGTTGCTGCTGGGCTTGGCGAAGTATTGATCAGCCCCACCGTTGCAGCACTACCCTCCGAAACGCCCGACAAGGATATGAGTATTCTTCATTCTCTTTATGGGTACGGTCTGGTAGGTGTTGTACTGATTAGCACCTTGTTTCTTAAATTTATCGGAAATCAGTATTGGATGTATCTGACGTTTTTCTGGGCGACTCTCCCTGTAATTGCTTCTATTCTGCTGTTCACCTCAAAACTGCCGAATATGAACGTTGACCACAATGAAGAAAAAGCTATTAAATCCACATACAGAACAAAGGGGATTTTCCTCTGCATGGCGTGCATTTTTCTTGGTGCCTGCGCCGAGAACACGATGTCAAACTGGATTTCCGTTTATACGGAAAATGTGCTCTACATTCCCAAAATGTGGGGTGATCTTTTCGGTATGTGCTTATTCGCAGTACTCCTTGCTCTTACACGAAGTGCTTATGCAAAGTTTGGCAAAAACATCTCCCGTGTCCTGATGATCAGTATGCTCGGTGCGATCGCCTGCTATGTTCTTGTTGCATTCTCCTCCAATGCAGTCCTTTCTCTCGTCGGCTGTGTTTTGACCGGTATTTGCACATCCATGCTGTGGGCTGGAAATTTGCTTAGTAATAAAGGCAAAAGCCCTCGGCGCAGTGAATTAGCTTATGCTTTGATGGCGGCAGGCGGCGACTTCGGCGCTTCTTTTGCACC
>JAZUAZ010000209.1:0-4370 GCA_045638245.1 Acutalibacteraceae bacterium
ACACTGGTTTTACGAGGAATGGATAAAAAAAGCAGAAGAAAAAAACTGTCTTTATCTTCACTTCACCATGAAGGACAACCCTTCCCTCTCCCCCGGCGTTATCAGAAGGTACGAAAGCCTTTACAGCGGTGCCTTCTATGAAAGATTTGTTCTCGGACGCTGGGTAGCCGCAGACGGATTGGTTTATCCTGAGGCGGCAAGCGGGAAATATACACAGATGCCTCCCTGCTCACAGTTTGAGCAGTGCTATATTTCCTGCGACTACGGTACCGTCAACCCCACCTCAATGGGTATCTGGGGACTTTCGGGCGGTATCTGGTACCGTTTCGACGAGTACTACTATTCTTCACGTAAGGAAGGTCAGCAAAAAACCGATGAAGAATACTATCAGGACCTTCTGAATTTCTGTAACGGGAGAAATCCCGAAGCGGTCATTGTTGACCCTTCTGCCGCTTCTTTTATTGAATGTATACGGCGTCACGGAAAATTCAGGGTGATACCCGCAAAAAACGATGTGACCGACGGCATAAGGCGGGTACAGACTGCCTTCAGACAGGGAAAGATACTCATCTCCCCTTTGTGTAAAGCAACCCTTAAGGAATTCGGTCTGTACCGCTGGGACGAAAAAGCAGGCAAGGATACTCCCCGCAAGGAAAACGATCACGCTATGGATGATGTCCGCTATTTCGTATCAACCGTACTGTCACAGCAAAGCGACGGCTTTTTTGCACTTGCCGCAAGAAGGCAGTCAGACTAAAACGGGAGATTTTTTCTCCCTGAAAGGAGTAAGTTTTGGCTCTCGGAAAAAACAAAAAGCAAAAGACTCAGAAAAATGCAGTCGCAGTACCCCAGACCGGCAGAAAGGCTCATCCCTTTTCAGTGCTCAGCGGATATTCCCCCGCCGTACCGACAGATATGGCTCTTTACAAGGCACTGCGTGAAGCAATCCCTATCATTGATGCGGCAATTTATAAGATTGTACGTCTTATAGGTACCTTCGACGTTACCTGCGAAAGCAAGCAGGCAACAAAAGCCCTCGTCGACTTTATCCGTAATGTAAACGTTGGCGGAACAAGCCGCGGTATAGATGCCTTCATTTCTTCCTTCACCGAGCAGCTTCTCACCTACGGTACCGCCGTGGGCGAAATGGTGACCGACGGCACAACCGTCACCCACCTTTTCAACTCGGACCTTAAATCGGTGAGTCTCTCTGAAGGCAGCAATCCTCTTGATATAACCGTATGCTCTGATAACGGCAAAGGAGAATTTCTGCCGGTTAAATATCCGGAACTGATTCTTCTTTCTGCGCTCAATCCCCAGCCGGGTCAGCTTTACGGAACATCCATCCTCAAGGGGCTGAGCTTTGTAAGCGATATTCTGCTTAAAATTTACAACACCATCGGTGTCAACTGGGAAAGAGTGGGCAACGTACGCTTCGCAGTTACCTACAGGCCACAGAACGATTCCCTCGACAAGGCTTATGCTCAGGAAAGAGCCATGCTCGTTGCCGAGGAATGGAGCAAAACCATGGACAGCACCTCTGCGACAAAGGATTTCGTTGCCGTCGGTGACGTAAGCATCAAGGCAATCGGTGCCGACACTCAGATTCTCGACAGTGAAATTCCCGTAAGAGAAATGCTCGAACAGATCGTAGCAAAGCTCGGTGTTCCGCCCTTTATTCTCGGACTCAGCTGGTCAACAACAGAAAGAATGAGTATGCAGCAGGCGGATATTCTCACAAGCGAAATCGACTATTACCGCCGTACCGTCGAGCCCGTAATAAGAAAGATCTGCAGCACGTGGCTGAGGATGAACGGCTACTCTGACAGCTTCACAATTGAATGGAACAGTATTACCCTTCAGGATATTACGGAGCTTGCACAAAGCAGATACTACGACGCTCAGGCAAACAAGCTCATAAGTGAAACGGCAGGTGAAACAGAATGAAAGAAAACTTCAGCACCGAAAAGGAGCTTCAGCTTATCAACACCTTTGCAACAACGCCCCTGAAAAAAGAGGATGTATTCATTTTCACCGTCACCCTCTGTGACAATGAGGTAGACCGTGACTTTGAATGCTTCAGCAACGAAGCTATCACAACTCTCAAAGAGCTTTTCATCGGTAAAACAGGTATATCCGACCACAGTATGCGCTCCAAAGACCAGTGCGCCCGTGTTTTCCGTACTTACCTGGAAAAAAGCGGCGAAAAGACTTCTTCGTCAGAAGAGTATACCGCCCTTAAAGCACGTGCATATATGCTCAGAAACGAGGAAAGCGCCTCCCTTATATCGGAAATTGAAGGCGGCATAAAAAAAGAAGTAAGTATAAGCTGCTCTGTAAACAAAAGCACCTGCTCAATATGCGGCAGGGATATGAAAAAGCATTCCTGCGACCACGTAAAGGGAAGGTACTATAACTCAAAGCTTTGCTATGCAGTACTCTCCGAGCCTACAGACGCATACGAATGGTCTTTCGTTGCAGTACCGGCCCAGAGAAAAGCAGGCGTAACAAAAGCTTTCATCAAAAAGGAGGAAACACATTTGCATAATCCCAAGGATATTATCAAAAGCCTTTCAGCAGAACAAGCACTCTGTGAAGGTGAAATCAACGCCCTCAGAGAGCACTTCGCATACCTTGAGGAAATGGCATGCGAGGCAGAGGTTTATAAATCACACCTCACAGAGGAAATCGAAAGACTCGCCCTCATGGCTATGCCAAAGGTAAATCCCGCAGGCTTTATTTCAGCCTGCAAGAGCATGAAGCTCACTGAACTCAGAGACTTAAAAAATGAGCTCAACTCTCAGGTAAGAGAAAAAATGCCCGTTTCTCTTCAGCTTAAACCCACTGCAGGGGCAACAAAAACAGAAAATCACAATGCTTTTAAAATCTAAGGAGGAAACACTATGAATCATTATTTTTCAGGCTTTAACACAAAGGAAATCACACTCCACGCTGACGAAAGCGTAAAGAAAGGCTCAGCAGTAGTATTCGCTGACGACAGCACCGTAAAGGCTGCAGCAGCAGGCCAGATCTTCTGCGGTATCTGCACAAAAATCAGAAACGGTCTCGCTTCCGTTGTTTTCTCAGGTCACGTAACCGTACCCTTCGGCGGCTCTGCACCCGCACTCGGCTACCAGAAGCTTTCCGCAGACGGAAACGGCGCAGTAAAGTCCGACGAAAACGGCAAGCATTTCCTTGTTGTTTGCTCAGACGAAACAGATAAGACAATCGATATTATTATGTAACAGGAGGAATACACAATGAATTTTGAAAACATCAGACTCGAAAAAGGACTTTATACCTCAGGCAAAAGCTTCAGCGATGCGCTCGAAGCCATGGACCCCAGCACAAACTACAACGGTACAGACCTCGAAGGTCTCGACGCTTTCCAGCGTCAGCTCAAGCGCTTTGACATCAGAGTAAGCGGTCAGAACAGTGACTCTATTGAAAAGTTCTTCAGAAACACAGAATCCGCAGCTCTTTTCCCTGAGTACGTTTCAAGAGCAGTTATGCAGGGTATTGAGGAAAACGACGTGCTCAATTCTGTTATCGCAACAACTACTGCAATTGACGGTCTCGACTACCGTTCAATCGCGTCAATCACACCTGATGCAGACGCTCCCGCAATCAACGAGGGCTCAGTTATCCCCGAAACAAAAATCCAGACTCAGCAGAATCTTATCCCTCTTTTCAAGAGAGGCAGAATTCTCACCGCTTCTTATGAAGCTATCCGTTTCCAGCGTCTTGACGTATTCACCATCGCTCTCAAGCAGATAGGTGCTGCAATCGCAAGAGCCCAGATAAAGGATGCCGTAAACGTACTTCTCAACGGTGACGGCAATAACAACGGTGCGAAGGTACTTTCAACCGAATCAGGCGAGCTTACCTACAACGACCTTCTCAATCTCTGGATGTCACTTTATCCTTACACAATGACAACTCTTGTTGCATCACCCGACGTCTTCTCAAAGATTCTCTCAATGGATGAATTCAAGGATTCAGCTGCTTCAAGAAGCTTCGACGGTACGGGTAAGGTTGTTACTCCCTTCGGCGCAGAGCTTCTCCGCTACGACGGTATGCCCGAGGGTACTCTCCTTGCTCTTGACAAGAACTTCGCTCTTGAAAAGGTTCAGGCAGGTAATGTTGTAACAGAATCAGACAAGCTTATTGACCGTCAGCTCGAAAGAGCCGCAGTCACTTCAACAGTAGGCTTTGCAAAGATTTTCGCAGATGCCGCAGTTGTACTTAAAGTAAACTGATAGGAGGCGGACTATGTATACCGCTGATAACGTATGCAACGTACTGAAATCCTATGCGGATATGGAGGGCTACACTGACGAGCAGCTTATGCCCTCCTGCCGCAACGGTCT
>JAZUAZ010000210.1:0-1606 GCA_045638245.1 Acutalibacteraceae bacterium
GCTCCGTTTGCCTTGGCAGGAATTTCACACGAAATGTTCTCAGTAAGCTTATAGTTCTTTTTATTGACAGTGTAGCCTTTAAGCATACCGTTGCTTTCTTCATTGAATATACCGACCCAGAGTTTATTATCATAGTAGGTAACAAAAGATGCAGTGCAACCACAATCAACTGTATAGTCGTAATTGACTTTAACTGACAGAGACTTTGATTTTAAAGCTTTTTCAATCGTTTTAAGCGTAATAATACTTATCTGCTTATCTGAGCTTTTTGCAATATAAATCACCTTACCGTCAGTAGCAAGTCCACCAACATGATTTGTGTCAGGAAGAACAATATTTTTAATGTACTCCCCGGTTTCTCTGTTGATGATATAAATAACAGAGTTGTGTGTTTTGTGATTCTTTTCAGCTTCAAGCTTCTCAGAATTCGTGCCGTAATCTTTATTTTCCTTAAGCTCTTTTATATACTTTTCAGCAGCACAATAAGCGGAAATGAATATATAATCTTCGGTAACACAAAGGCCTTGCGGTGTCATTGTGTTGCATTCTTTACCTGCTACATCAGTGCTCTGAAGACCGGGTATAGCACAATATTCATCAGCTATAAGACTAAGATCATTGTAAAACAGTTTTGCGGCAAAAAATTTGGTATTGTAGCGATAATCTGTTGTTGTGCCATCTTCGGCTGAGACAGTGAAAACCGCAACTGATAAAACCAAAAGTAACACCATAAAAATTGAAACGAGTTTTTTCATTTTAATCCCCTCCAGACAAGTACGGTTAAAACCGCTTAGGAAAGTATATCACTTTACTTTATTTTAGTCAATAAAAAAACTCCCTGAAAAACAGAGAGTTTTTTAACAGTTAATTATTTAACCATTGAAGCGATTTCTGCTGCGAAATCGTCAACCTTCTTTTCGATGCCTTCGCCCTTTGCAAAACGTGTGAAGCTTGCAAGCTTGATTTCTGCACCAAGAGCCTTAGCAACTGAGTTGATGTAGCCGTTTACATTGCCTTCGAAGAGGTCTGAACGAACAAATTCCTGCTCGAGAAGACATACTTCCTTAACCTGCTTTGCAAGACGACCCTGTACAAGACCTGCGAAGATCTTGTTTTCAACGATCTCCGCCTTGTGTGAAACTGCGATCTCAGCAAGTGCAGCCATAGCTTCCTTTGAGATAAAGTTGGGGAAGTTCTTCTTCTGCTTCTGATCAAGACCCTTGAAGATTTCTGAGTCTTCGTCGCTCCACTTCTTTGAAGTGATTGCTTCTTCTGTGAGGCTATTAAGAATGGGAACGGGAAGAGAATCAGGCTTGTTGAGAGCACTGTCAATAGTGATTGACTGCATCTTAGCGAATTCTTCCTCTGAGATATCAGCCTTACTTAAATATTCGGGACTCATAGCAGCAATCTGCATTGCTACATTCTTACCCATTGCTACGAATTCGGGGTTAGCTGCAGTTGCATCGTCAACATCAAATGCTGCAAGAACACCAACTGTACCACCTGCGTGGATGTATGATACTGTGTGGCCTTCAACAAATGCAAATCTGCGAACCTTCATATTTTCACGAAGAGCAAGGAATACCTCCTGAACTTCTTCGTC
>JAZUAZ010000211.1:0-1683 GCA_045638245.1 Acutalibacteraceae bacterium
CGATTGTAACATATTCCTACCTAATAATCAACATTACTAAGTTTATTTTTAGGAAAATCCCTTATTATAGTTTACAATAAGACATAAATAAGGTATAATTTATTATCGTTTGAAGAAAGGACAGAGAATTATGTTCGGCTATGTAAGAATAAATAAGCCTGAGCTTAAGGTCAAGGAATACGAAGCCTACCGCGGACTTTACTGTTCACTGTGTAGGGCTATCGGTAAATATTTCGGCATTTTCGCAAGGCTTACTCTCAGCTATGACATAACCTTTCTCGTACTTTCAAGACTTTCCGTAACAGGCGCACGACCCTGCTTCAAAAGCGGAAGATGCCCGTTCAATCCTACCAAGCAGTGCAATTACTGTACCAACGCCGAAGAGGAGCTTAAATACGCCGCTTCTGTTTCGATGATACTTTTTTACCATAAGGTAAAGGATGATATACACGATTCTTCACTTTTCAGAAGACTTTTGATATACCTTATCCTTCCCTATGCGTCATTGAAATACAAGAAAGCAAAAAAATTCTTTCCCGAAATCGAAAAGGAAATAGCTTCCTCGATGGAAAGACAGTATCTTACCGAAAAAGAGCTTTCCGACAGTACGGACAAGGCGGCTCACGAAAGTGCTCACGCTCTCGGACTTATATTCTCCCACGGTGTTGCAGATAATAAGGATGCAGTCTACCGCTTCGGCTACGGAATTGGAAAATGGGTGTATCTTTGCGACGCGGCTGACGATATGAAAAAAGACCTGAAAAAGAGAGGATATAACCCCTTTGTTCTTAAGTACGGCATAAAAAACGAAGACGATATCACCGACAGTGTTCTTGATGAAATCTGCGGCCAGCTCAATATGAGCAGTGCCTTTGCCTATGAAGCTTACAGCGAAATCGAAGAAAAATCCCTTAAGGGAATTGTTGAAAATATACTTTGCGAAGGTACCGAAGAGGTCACCCGAAAAATACTGAAAGGAAGCAGTGAAAAATGAGAGATCCCTATGAAGTTCTCGGCGTACCGAGAAGTGCAAGCAAAGAACAGATAAAGGCCGCTTACAAGGCTCTTGCTAAAAAATATCATCCCGATAACTACGCATCAAGCCCCCTCAGAGAAACCGCCGAGGAAAAAATGGCGGAAATCAACGAAGCCTACGATGCAATCATATCAGGAAAAACCTCCTCTTATAAAAACAGCGGTTACACATCTTACAGCAACGGCTTTTACGAAGTTGAAGAGCTTCTCAGAAGAGGCAACCTCAACGGTGCTGAAAGAGTACTCGAGAATATGGACCTTTCACAAAGGTCTGCCCGTTGGTACTTCCTCAAGGGTCAGGTAAATTACAAGAGAGGCTGGACCGACCAGGCTTACAGTTATTTCAATATGGCCTACAATATGGAGCCCAATAACCCCGAATACCGAAACGCCTTCGAAAATATGAAGCACCGTCAGAGCGGCGGCTACAGAACAACTCATCAGTCCTCAAACAACGGTGGCTGCTGCGGTTGTGACGGCTGCGACATCTGTCAGGGACTTCTCTGCGCTGATTGCTGCTGCGAATGTATGGGCGGAGACCTTATAGAGTGCTGCTGATATGAAAAGAAATAATAACAGTGCAAAGGTTGCTCTTGGAGCCATGCTCACTGCACTTTCGGTAATTTTGCTTATCCCGTCGGCTCTGGA
>JAZUAZ010000212.1:0-6270 GCA_045638245.1 Acutalibacteraceae bacterium
CTTACAGCCTCCGCCACGGCAGATTTTAAGGAATCGGCATCCCTTACATTTTTCAGGCAAGGGGATGCTCTCTTTTATGAAGGCGGTTGCCTTTTCGCCTTTTGCCATAGCTTCGAGAGTGTTTTCGTTGATGTTTCCTAAAAGCCACTCATCTGTACAGTAGAAGTCGCAGGGGTAAATGTTTCCGTTACCCTCGCAGACAAACTGATGGGTACAGTGACCGAGAAGTCCGCACTGCTCAGGTCTCTGTCCGAGATACATCCGTACCCAGTTATCAAACTGTCTTATACTGACGTAATTGCCCCGTACGAAGTCTTTGACGTAAAGATTGAATATCCTTATAAGAAAGTCAGAATACTGCTCAGGGGTCATATAAAGCTCACTCTCGGTATTATCCCCCATAGGACGAAGGCAGGGAATAAACTGAATGTAGCCGAAGCCCTCTTTTCTGAAGTGCTTATATATCGTCTCGGCATTATCGGCACAAAAACCCGTAAGTACTGTCAGAATATTGAACTCGACACCGTGCTTTTCAAAAAGCTTTGCCGCTTTCGTTATCTTATAGTAGGAATTCTGTCCGTTGGCATCAACGCGGAATTTGTTTCTGTCATAATCTCCGTCGAGAGAAAGACCGACAAGAAATTTATTCTCACGGAAAAACCTCGCCCAATCAGCATCGACAAGTGTGCCGTTGGTCTGAATCGAATAGTAAATCTCCGAATTTTTGGTGTTATACTTCTCTGCAAGTGCAACGAAGGAGCGGAAATAATCCATACCCGCTATAAGAGGCTCACCGCCCTGAAAGGCGAAGGCTACGGAGCAGCCGTCGGCAAACTCAAAAGCACTTTTTATAAGCCTTTCTGCGGTATCCTCCGTCATAACACCGAGGGAAAATTCGTCTCGGTGAGACGCCACATCACAGTAAAAGCAATATTTGCATCTGAGATTACAAAGTGACGAGGCGGGTTTTATCATTATCGAAAGAGCGGGCATTACTTGATTATACCTCTTCTGTTATCCTTAAAGCTCTTCTGAACACCCTGAAGCACTTCATTCATCTTTTCGGAAATCTCAGGATATACAACGGTACGGTTGTAGTTTTCCTGATAGTCGTCAGTCATAATGTGAAGCCAGTTCTTTCTTGTCTTATCAAAGAAGGCTGAGTTATCGTTGGGTGCCTTATCGAAATACTTGAAGGTGATGTATTCGTTATCGTTAAGCACTGCATAATCGTAATTGGGATACATCTTCTTCACTTCTGCAGCGGGCACTGTATACTGAATAGCCTTGATATCCTCTCTCTTCATATGGAGAATAGGATGCTCGGCAGTATGTACGGGGGTATCGTTTTCAATAACAGGCACGAATGAAACACCGTCGATAACACGGTCGGTGGGAAGATAATTTTTCTTACCGCCTTCACCTGTGATACCGCAAAGCTCAACAAGTGTGGGAAGAAGGTCAACAAAGGTACCGCTGTGCTCTCTGACACCGCCCTGCTCGAAGAGTCCGTTATTGTTGTCCCAACGGATCATAAAGGGCACCTTCTGACCGCCGTCATAGGGAAGGTATTTTGCACCGCGCAGGTCTGCAGTTGAGCCCTCAAGTGCGGGGCCGTTATCACTTGTGAAGATGATGATTGTATCTTCAAGCACGCCGAGTTCTTCCATTGTATCGAAGAGCTTGCCGAGATATGTATCAAACTCCGTCACACAGTCAACATATGTACCCATACCCGAGGTACCGTCGAAATCATCACCTGCAAAAACGGGACCGTGGGGCCAGGGTGTTGCGTAATAAGCAAAGAAGGGCTCGTCACTGTTTGTAACAGTATCGGTAATCCAAGTTTCGACTTCCTCATGAATCCATTCGGAAATCTTACTCTGATCCTTCTTGCCGTTTTCGTCACGAAGCTCATCCTGTCCGTGTACGATTTCATATTCGCCGCCCTCTTCACGTACGTGATAGAAAGCGTACATATCATTTACATGGTGGCTTCCGTAGAAGTAATCGAAGCCCTGATTTGTGGGAAGATACTCACCGTAGTCACCGAGATGCCACTTACCGAAGGCGGCTGTATTGTAGCCTGCATTCTGTAATACCTCTGCGATTGTTATTTCGTCACCGAGCATACCGTCAACATTGTTACCCATTTCGAAGGAGTTGTATATTCTTGTCTGGGCAAAGGATGCCTTTGTCTGCACTGTGGGATAAATAACGTTATCCGCATAGCCTCTGTAGGGATAACGGCCTGTAAGAGCCGCAAAACGTGCAGGTGAGCATACGGAGTAGCCTGAATAGAAGTTTTCAAAGTTAAGTCCGTTTTCACCGATTGAGTCGATGTTGGGTGTATTGTAGATTGAACCGTTGAGACTTATGTCACCGTAACCGAGGTCATCCATCATAATAACAAGCACGTTTGGTTTACCCTTGGCGTTTTCGTCAACACCGTCAAGATACTTGTCATGTCCGTCCCAGAGTCTTTCTGTTACAGGCTTTGTTCTTACATTCATAAAGAGCACCTGATAAACCGATGCACCCATAAGAAGGACTGAAAGTCCAAAAGAAAGTATACCCTTGATTTTACCCTTGTTTATATTCTTCTTTGCAACGAAGAACATAGCAACAAGAACGGCAATCATGGGAAGTGACATAAGCACATTACCTAAAAGCCTTGTAAAGAAGTTGCCCTTACCTGACATAAGTGAATGAGCGGCACTCGACCAGCCTGCAGTACCATCAGCAATAAATGCGCCGAAGCCTGCATCAGCGCCCCAGATAATGTGGAATAACATTATTCCGAGAAGTGATGCTCCGTAGCCAATAAGCATAGGTGCATATACCTTTTTCTTTGCAATAAGCGAAATGAGAATCACTGCAGAAACTATGCAGCAATAAAGGGCACATACAAGAGTTATAAGATTAAGTCTTGTGATGAGCTGAACAAGTGCAACAAGAATACCGATAACCATAATGACAATCGGGGTGATTTTCTTTGACTTGTCAAGAGAAAATTTGTTTTCCATAAGCATCCTCCGTTTTTGTCTCTCAGAGACATTTTCTGTATTACATACGTAATAGATTATAAACTAATTTTAAGTATTAGTCAATGTTTATGTAAGAAAAACAGCCGTCTGCAAAAAAGCAGACGAGTGTAATTTTACTGTATTTCCGAATTCCGTTACAATAGCACCAAAGGTGCCACATCGCAAAGGCTCCCTTGAAAGGTGAGCTGTCAAAATCAAAGATTTTGACTGAGGGGTTTTCCGAATTCCGAATTTTCATATATCTCCCTGAGTCCGTCAAGCAGAAGGTTTTCGTCGTAAATAATCTCGGTCTCACAGCTTGGTATAATCGCAGGACTGTAGCCTCCTGTTGCAACAACAGTTACATTTTCGTAGCCGAGCTCGTTTCTGATACGCTTGATAAGCCCGTCAAGCATAGCAGCAGTACCGAAAACTATACCGCTCTGCATACATTCGGTGGTGTTTTCACCTATTGCCTTTTTCGGAGCAGTAAAGCTGACCGAAGGCAGAAGAGCAGTACCTCTGGCAAGAGCATCAAGAGATATTTTTACACCGGGAGAAATCGTACAACCTCTGAAGGTGCCGTCCTTATCAATGGCGAGAATTTTAGTCGCAGTACCTAAGTCTGCTACAAGACAAGGCAAGGGGTACTTTTGAATAGCACCGATACTTCCCGCAATAAGATCCGCACCGAGCTGAGACACGGGAAGAATTTCAATTTTAAGATTACCGTTATATTTTCCGCCGACAATAATCGGCTCAATACCCGTGGTACGCTTGACGGCGCTCACTATATGGTCGGTAAGTTCGGGAACAACAGAAGCAAGAATTGCACCCGTAAAATCCGAGGGGTTGACTTTATAAAGATTGAAAATATCAAGCAGGTTTATAGCATACTCATCACTGCTCTTGTTTCTTGCAGTAAAGAGCCTTGAAACAAAAACAAGTGTGTCTCCGTCATAGCCGCCTAAGGTGATGTTAGTGTTACCCATATCTATAGCTAAAAGCATATTATCAGCTCCGTTCTTTCAATATAAGAAAAGTATATAACAAAACAGTGGCAAAAGTCAAACAAATGTGATAAAATATAGAAAATTCAGGGAGGTGAGGAAAATGAAATGTAATATCTGCCCGCGAAAGTGCAACATTGACCGTACTTCTTCGGTTGGTCGTTGCGGTATGCCGTACGGCTTTGTTGTAGCACGTGCCGCAAAGCATTTCTGGGAGGAGCCACCCATAAGCGGCACAAAAGGCAGCGGTACTGTTTTCTTTTCGGGATGTAACCTTGGGTGTATTTTCTGTCAGAACTACGAAATCAGTCACGAAAACAAGGGAAAAGAGATAAGCGATGAACGACTTACGGAGATTTTCGATGAGCTTATCGCCTCAGGGGTACATAACCTTAACCTTGTTAATCCCACCCATTATGCATTAAAACTAAAAACTGTGCTTGAAGGCTACAGAAGCACTGTACCTGTTGTGTATAATTCCTCAGGATACGAAAGAGTGAGCACTCTCAAAAGCCTTGAGGGTCTAATTGACATCTATCTGCCCGACCTTAAATATATCAGAGAGGACAGAGCTGAAAAATACAGTAATGCACCCGATTATTTCAGCTGCGCTTCAAAGGCACTGATTGAAATGAAGCGTCAGCAGCCCGAAAATATATACGACAGTGAAGGTATACTTCATAAGGGACTCATTGTACGTCATCTCATACTGCCGAAAAACACCAATCAGAGTATAGATATACTCTCGTGGATAAAAAATAACCTCGGTGAGGATACCACCGTCAGCCTTATGAGTCAGTATACGCCATACGGTAAAATTGAGAACCACAAGGAGCTTCAGCGGCGAATTACCGCCCGGGAATATGAAAAGGTACTTTCCGCAGCGGAAAATATGGGCTTCAGAAGCCTTTTCCTTCAGGATTATGACTCATCGGATGAAAAATTTATCCCTGATTTTGATTTTACAGGCATTTAGGTCTTTATTTTTCTGAAAAATTGTGATAAACTGAAAATTACAGAATTTTCTTTTATGGAGGAATAGAAAATGAAAAAGTTTTTTGAAGAATTCAAAACATTTATTATGAGAGGCAACGTTATGAGCCTTGCAGTCGGCGTTATCATAGGCGGTGCTTTTCAGGCAATCGTAAACTCACTCGTAAATGACATCATCACTCCCGTTATTTCTCTTGCAACAAAGGGTATCAACTTTGCTGACAAGTTTATCCTTCTCTCACCCGTTCCCGAAGGCGAAGCTGTAACAACTGTTGAGAAGGCTAAGGAGCTTGGTATCGCATCCGTTAACTACGGCTTATTCATCACTGCAGTTATCAACTTCTTTATCATGGCTATCGTTATCTTCTGCCTTGTTAAGACAATCAACAAGATTATGGATCTCGGCAAGAAGGAAGAAGAGGTTGTGGAAGAATCTCCCACAACAAAGGCTTGTCCCTTCTGTAAGAGCGAAATCAGCATCGATGCTGTCAAGTGTCCTCACTGTACATCAGATATTCCCGAAGAGGCTGTTGAAGAAGCTTCTGTGGAGGCATAATAATGGTCGGATTTATAGGCTGCGGCAATATGGCTTCTGCCATAATCGGCGGCGTTCTATCCTCGGGTTTTCTTGATGCGGGAAGCATAGGTGTTTTTGACGTTCTTAAGGATAAAACCGAAGCTTTTGCAAAAGAAAAGGGAATACGCTTTTTCTACGACGAAAAAGAGCTTATTGAAAGCTGCAACACTGTTGTACTTGCTGTAAAGCCCAATGTTTTCCCCTCACTTCTTTCAAAGGTGGGCTCTCTTCTCGAGAAAAACGATCCTCTTGTAATTTCAATAGCCGCAGGAAAATCAACCGAGGAGATTGCTTCACTTCTCCCCTATTCACCAAGAGTTATACGCATTATGCCCAATATCAACGCAAAAGTCTGTGCGGCAATTTCAGCCTATTGCGGCAATGAAAGAGTCTCGGCTGAGGATAAGGAATTCGCCCTCGGCTTCTGCAATTCTTTCGGTAAAGGTGTTGAAATTGAGGAAAAGCTCTTTTCAATTTACAGTGCCATCGGCAGCTGCTCACCCGCTTTCGCCTATATGTTTATCGACTCTCTTGCAAGAGGAGCAGTCAAAAACGGTATGACTAAGGCGGCTGCTCTTGAGGTTGCGGCTCAGGCAGTACTCGGCAGTGCGAAAATGATTCTTGAAAGTCAGGAGCATCCCTGGAAGTTAGTTGATGCAGTCTG
>JAZUAZ010000213.1:0-4789 GCA_045638245.1 Acutalibacteraceae bacterium
AAAGAGGGAGAAAACACCGTAAAGGTATATTTCCACTCACCCGTAAAATATGTTGAAAAGATATATAAAAAAGAAGGAGCTCCCATGAACTCCAACGGTCAGAACGGTATTGTGCATATCCGTAAGCCTCAATGCCATTTCGGCTGGGACTGGGGTCCGATTCTCCCCTTGAGCGGTATCACAAAGGACGTTTATCTCGACTTCATCACTGCCGCCGAAATCACTGACCTTGAAATCGGTCAGGTGCATAAGGACGGTCAGGTTGAAATAAGTGCCGAGTGCCTTATCAACACAGTTACAGATGACAAAATCAACTGTACTGTAGTACTCACCTGCCCCGACGGTACAAAAATCACCGAAAAGGGTGAGAAGGTTTCCTTCACCGTAGAAAATCCCGAGCTCTGGTGGACATACGAGCTGTCCGGAAAAGATAAGCAGCCTCTTTACACCCTTACCGCAACCCTTAAAAAGGGCAACAAGGTTATTTCCGTACTCGAGAAAAGAATCGGTCTTCGCACAATAGAGCTTGACAGAAGCAAGGACGAATACGGCAGTAACTTCCGCTTCATTCTCAACGGAGTACCCATTTTCGTAAAGGGCGGCAACTACATCCCCGCTGACAGCCTTATCACCCGCTACGGCAAAAAGGAAATGCAGACTCTCCTCGATGCCGCACGCTTCTCAAACTTCAATATGATAAGAGTATGGGGCGGCGGATATTACGAAAGCGACGAATTCTATAACAAGTGCGATGAAATGGGCATCCTCTTATGGCAGGACTTCCCCTTCGCTTGTCAGGCTTACCCCTTCTTCAAGGAATCCTTCCTCGAAAACGTTAAGAAGGAAATTGAATATAACGTAAACAGACTCAAATCCCACGCCTGCCTTGCAATATGGTGCGGCAACAACGAAATCGAGGCTATGAGCGGCGGCTGGATGCATATGAGAGATTACATAAAGTGGACAGAGAAATTCTTCTACCACATTCTTCCCGACGAGGTAAGAAAGTATGACACCGTAACACCCTTCATCCCCGGCTCACCCTGCGGCACCGATGAAGGTAAGGGCATCAATGCCGACAATGTAGGCGATACACACCTCTGGAGCGTTTGGCACGGTATGAGCAATATGCGCGAATACCGCAACAGGCCGACCCGCTTCTGCAGTGAATTCGGCTTTGAAAGTCTCCCCGACGAAAAGACAATCCGTACCTTTGCAAAGAAGGAGGACTACGCTCTCGACAGTGAGGTATTCCGCTGGCATCAGAAGTGCGGTGCAGGTAACGATAAGATGTTCTATTACATCCGCTCCCGCTTCCTTCTTCCCGCCCGCTTTGAGGATTTCATCTACCTCTCACAGATAACACAGCTCGAATGCATCAAGGATGCCACCGAATTCTGGCGCAGAAACAAGGGTCGCTGCAACGGTGCAATCTATTGGCAGTTCAATGACTGCTGGCCTGTATGCTCATGGGCTTCAATAGATTTCTACGGCAACTATAAGGCTCTTCAGTACGGTGCAAGACACTTCAATGCACCCGTAAGCCTCTGCTTTGACGATAATGACAGAAAGGCATCTGTAATCCTTTTCAACGACCTCAACGAAAAGAAGGAGGTTACTCTCACCTGCGAGATTTTCGACTTTGAAAGCGATAAGCTTATTCAGTCAAAGACAAAGAAGCTTACTCTTGAAGCACTCGAAAACAAGAATGTATATACCATATACAGAAAGCAGCTTGCAAGCCGCCACGACCTGAGAAAAACAGGTATAAAAATCACTCTTGAGGGTGAAGGCTGCGAAAAGACAAGCAAGACCTACCTTTTCGATGCAGAAAAGAACCTCGATCTTCCCGAAGCAAAGCTTTCTCTTACAAAAGAAATCAGAGGAGACGAAATTGCTGTTACCGTCAAGGCTGATAAATTTGCCCGTCTTGTAAGGGTTGAGAGCAGTCTTTCCACTCTTCCCTTCTCGGATAACTTCTTTGACCTTATCCCCGGCGAGGAAAAGACCGTTACAATAAAGCTCGACGAAGCTTTCTCACCCGAGGAGCAGCTCGGAAGCATCACCGTAATGAGCCTTTGCGACGTACCCACAAGAAGGATTACAATGAAAGAGGAAATCGACCAGCTCAGAATGATGCTTTCACCCACAAACATCGGCAACTGCGTCTTCCACAGACAGAAGCCTATGGATGCGAAGGTGTAATAAGCAAAAAGCACCCGAAATGGTGCTTTTTTAGTAGTCAGTAGTCACACGGCAAATCGTGGACGGAGGTCGAAAGGTGTCACCCGTGCTTGAGGGTAACCTTCGGGCACCGCGAGAGGATTAGAAAAGGCGGGACAGAGCGTCCCGCCTTAATTTTTTTATTTGCGGACACGGTGCGCCGTGTCCCTACAGCAACGTTTAATTTTCGCGGACAGTAGCTTTACGTTTTATACTGCGTTGTCGCGTGGCTACCGGCTACTGACTACTTACTTTGCAACCGTATACTTGAAGTAGAATATCTCACCCGTGGGGTTGGATATGATTCCCGATACGCCCTTACCTACACCGTAGTACTCCGCCTTTTCGCAGACAGGAATAAGTACGCATTCGGAAATGAGGTGCTTTTCAGCGGCAAGTGTTGCATCGATTGTAGTCTTTTTGCCGCTTACGGTCTTAATTACGGAAACGATATTATCATAAACAGGATCGGCATAATTACAAACATTGTTTGCATTATCGGAAGTGAAGCGCTGAAGTCCGTTGAAGGCAGTTATGGAGGAATAAGACAAGGGGTAGAACGCCATCTGATAATCCCCTGACTCAACTCTGCCCTTCAGCTCTGTTGCATCAAGAGCTTCAACCTTCACGTTGAATCTTACACCAAGCTGTGACTGCCAGCCTTGTATGAGCGACCTTACAAGCTCCTCGTGCTCGGCAAGGCAAAGAACGGTCACACTTACCTCATTTACTCCGAGAGCGGTAAGTCCTGCATCAAGACAGGTGGCAGGGTCACTGTTTTCGTATCGTCCGATATTTCCCGCACTGTCACGGTATCTTTCCTCTGACACTACCATCGAAGAAGGGATGACACCCTCAGCAGCAGTACCGAAAAAGCCTTTTGCCGCTTCAAAATCAAAGCTCGCCGCTACGGCACGTCGGATATTCACATCGGAAAAGCAGGTATCCTTACAGTTGAAAATAAGAGATACCACCGTACTGGAATATTTCTTCACCGAGTACTTTTCCATATTTTCAAGCTCCGAAGCCTGACTGTCCGTAAGAGGAGCAATATGGTAAACTCCGTCCTCGATTTTCTTAAGACGTGTCTCCTGCTCATTGTTTATTGAAAAATAAAGGGACGAGGGTGCAACCGAAGCCGTGTCATAATACTTATCGTTTCTCTTGAGGGTTATTGCCACATCATCTGCCCAGTTACTCATATAAAAGGGGCCGTTATATATAAGATACTTGGTGGAAAGACCGTATCTTCCGCCGGTTGCTTCGAAAAACTCCTCGTTGCATGGCATACATACCGAGTCAAGCAGTGAATAAAGGAAATCAGGGTCAGCCCACTCAAGAGATATTACAAGTGTATAGTCATCCTTCGCCTTTACGCCCAGCTTATCCTCACCAAGCTCGCCGCTGTGTACCTTCAGCGCATTTTTTATACTGTAAAGATTCTTTGCACCGGGTGATTTTGTTTCAGGGCGCAGTGCTCTCTTGAAGGCAAACACAAAATCATCCGCAGTAACCCTCGCATCAAAGGTGTTTTCGTAATCCTCACCTAAAAGGGCACCCGCAGCAGGAGCAACTCTCCACATACAATCTCGTCTGAGAGTAAAGGTATAGGTAAGGCCGCCGTCGGAGGTTTTCCAGCTTTCGGCACAGCCGGGTACGATATTACCGTTTTCGCCAAGGGTGACGAGTCCCTCGAAGCAGTTTGCTATTATATTTCTTGCACCGTCTGACGAAATTATCTGAGGATCAAGAAACTCCGGGTCACTGTCAATAGGATAAATTATCTGCTTATCCCTTCCGTCTGCCGAGCAGGCGCCAAGAAGAAACATAAGAGCAAGGACAAGAGCCGATGCTATAAGCTTTTTAGTCATATTTTTCATTCCCAACTTTATAATAAATGGTTGTATATTTCTTATAGAGAAAAAACGCGTGGTGTTTTCTTGTTATAATATAATTTATAGTATATAAATGAGGTGTAAATTATGGATACTGCAGTTTTACTTTCAGCAATAAGCATACTTTTTATCATTATAAACATTGTGCTCGTATTTATATTGCTAAAAAAGAATAATAATAAAGATAATGGCGAGATTGATACTAAACTGAAGGAATTGTCACTTAAAATTGAAAAATCCTCAGAGGATATCAAAAATGCCGTACGCTATGAATTTACCCAGAGCCGCATGGAAAATGCCAACGCAAATGCGGCACAGAGAAAGGAAATCACTGCCGCTATTTCCGAAATGACACAAACCGTAGGCAAAATGACAAGGGATAACTACGAGTTCAATATGAAGCTTTCCGAGCTTATTTCCGGAAAGCTCGGTGAAATGCAGCAAAACAATGAGAAAAAGCTTGAGCAGATGCGTATGACCGTTGACGAAAAGCTCAACGAAACCCTTACAAAGCGTCTCGATTCTTCCTTCAAGGCAGTAAGCGACCAGCTCGAGCACGTATACAAATCCCTCGGTGAAATGAAGATACTCTCAACGGGCGTTACTGAAAATGTAACCTCTCTCAACAGAATTCTTACCAACGTAAAGGCAAGAGGTACCTGGGCAGAGGT
>JAZUAZ010000214.1:0-4476 GCA_045638245.1 Acutalibacteraceae bacterium
CTGCCTTGGCGGTATTGTAAGAGGCCTTTCCTGGAAGGATGCCGCAAGAATTGCCGCTGACTACACAAGCGAGAGCATCCGCCTTACCATCGAGGACCCCAAGGGCAACGATTACGGGGTTAACTTTGAAGAGGCAGTGCCTTATCTTTTAAAGAGCTTATAATAAGAAAGAGAGAAGCACCCTGAGGGGTGCTTTTTCAATTATTAGCTATTCCCTCTTACTTTTTCACCTCATATACCACTTCACCAGCCGCTCCCACGTCAGCTTGTCAACCTCACCCGTTTCCTCTGTTCTTATCACTCTCTGCCACTGTCGGACACTTTTCTCCGTCTCAGCGTCAAATTCATCATCCACATCCAGAAGGGCAAAATTGCCGTGCTTCTGCCCTAAATAAAGGAGCATTGTTTTAAGATGATAAACTGCATTATCCTTGTCGCCACGCCTTAAAGGCAGCTTTTCTTTGTCAATAAAGGTCGTTTCGGAAGCGGCAAAGACCGCTCTGTCGTTTTCATTTACAATAGCAGTCCAGGTTTCATAGTTTATAATCCCCGTTTGTTCGAGTCCTCCCCTTTTCTGAAAGGCTAGGACTGTTTTTTCTGTCTCCTCGCCGTAAATCCCGTCGGGAATAAGAAGGGGTATTTCACCGAAGGCTCTCGATATGTTCCTGAGATACCCCTGAGCCTCGTATATCGCTTTCTGCTTTTCTGTCATACCGTCACTCCCTTCCCAGCTCATAACCCGGATACTGACCCTCTATTCTTTGCTGACCCTCTCTGAGAGTACTGTAAACATCGGCTATGGTATTCCATGTTCTCTGGTCAATCTGTCCTGTCGGATTAAGGGCAAAAATCCGCTGAAATGCCTGCACCGTATTCTGAAGTCTCATATCGAAGGTGTTACTGACGCCGATTGAGGGTAAATCATAAAAATAATCGGATATATATGAAAGATAGGTTCTCATCACACGTACCGAGGGACCCACATCTCCCCGTCTGAGAGTAACGCCGGGGAAGGGCTGTGTTTCTACGGGCTGAACCTTATTTTCTTGCCTCAGGTAGTCTGTTATTCCCGCATAAGCCTGATAGATACTGTCCCACGTTGCTCTGTCAACGCTTCCCGTTACAGGCAGACCCTTATACCGCTGAAAGCTTCTCACTGCATTTGCAGTAGCTTCTCCGTAGCTGCCGTCAACGGTAATTTCAGGGATAAAATCCACAAAACGTGATAAAAGCACAAGAAAATATTGCAGCGACACAACCTGACCGCCGCTGTCACCAACCGAAAGGTCATTCTGAAACTGCAAAGGCAGGTTTTCATAGCCGATACCCTCACTTTCAAGCTCGGCAAGGCGTGTGACCGCATCGAAAATATATATAATTCTGTACCATGTTGCTTTGCCTATAATTCCGTCGGCGGTAAGACCGAAAATCCGCTGAAAAGCCTTTACTGCGTTTTCCGTATTTTCATCAAACCGTCCCGTAACGGCAACTATCTTAGGTATAGCGGGATAGTTCACTGAAATTCTGTTAAGATAAAGCTGCATACGGCGTACGTTTTCACTCAGGTCATCACGCTTCAGCGGTACATCAGGATAAGATGGTACGTTATCGGCAACGGGAGCATTTACAACAACCTCAGTATCCTCACCGTAGTAGTATTTTATTATATCAATATCACTGTACCCTCTTTCTGCAAGGCTCTGACTCCCCCATTGGGAAAGGCCCTCGCAGGTAACAGTTGTGCCGTTGCAGTACTGTGCAAAAAGAGGATTGATATTTCCGCTTTCACGAAGATAGTCATTAAAAAGCTCGTCAACAATCTCACTTATGTTGGCGTAGATATTTCGCCCGTTTATAAACTTCTGGTCGTAGGCGGTGTTATTTGTTATATCATAATCGTATCCCATAGCTCTGTACCACTCGGTGTAAACACGGTTGAGAGCAAAGGAAATCTGCGCAAGAATATTTGCTCGTATGGCACTTTCATCCCAGGTTGAGAAAATCTCCGACGAAGCTACGTTTTTGATATAGTCAGCAAAGGGTACCTCTACATTCGGAGCGTTACTTCCCGGCGGACCAAGATGTACCCTTACGGTAGCCGGTATTGTAGGCACAGCCATCAGGATATTACCTCACTTTCAGGTGTAAGCTCCACATTTAGAACAACATCCGAGCCGCCAACGGCACTGACAAGAAGATTTTTCTTTTCAGTGAATCCGTCAGCGTAAACATCTGCACTGTAATCGGTTCTCTGCTCATCGCTGAGCGGCTCAAGGGAGTTCTTTTCGGGATAGGCTTCTATCTTTATCGTCAACGTTTCTCCATTTTTATCAGTGACCAAAAAAGCATACAGTATATCGCCCTTGTAAAGCACAACCTTCGCATTTTCAACCGGAAATGCTCCGAAGCCTGTGAATACCCGTCCCTTGAAGGTCGCAAAATTCTCCATATCCTCCTCAGCGGGGATTTCCTCAACTTCAGCTTTTTCACCGTCACTTCCTTGTATCTCACTGTCGGAAGTCTCTCCTTTGCTTTGCTCAGTCACTTCCTCACGTCTTTCCTGCAGCTGGTCAATCGGAGTATCCTGCACGGCATCGGTATTTTCCTGAGGCTTATTTTTTATCACGAGACTTTCACTGTTGTGATCTCTTGCATAGTCCATAAGCTCGTCGGAATAGCTCTTTATCATTTCATCAAGGCTTCTGTTCATATATTATCCTCCTTAGTGTCATAGTATCATTCTATTAAGAAAGGCGGAGAGATATGAAAAAAGCGCCGTCAGATACAAATCTGACAACGCTTTGATTGTTATTTTCTTAAAACGCTGCTTTGCTCAACAACCATAGTACTGTAAACAAAGAGTACGTCCTGATCTGTGAACTCAATAAAGCTTTTAAGATACGCAGGATATATATATCTTGTATCAATCACGGTGATTTCACTGTAATCACTCATAAGAAGCGGCGTAAGGCTGCTTCCGAAGGAATCACGGAAAACAACAAGCTTCTTGCCCTCCTCACCCTTGGGATTGGTTATCTTCAGGAAGGGAGTTGCACCGGAAAGATAAATATCATAATGATCCATTGCACTGAGCTTATCAAGATTGTAAACAGGTACCGTTTCATTTGCTTCAAGGTTATAAACCTGCGAGGCTTTTGTCTGCTCATTTTCAAGATAAATTATCTCATCGGGAGCAAGTGAAAGTGCCGACTGACCGTAGTATACACCGTAGAAGTCACCTGCACTCTGCTGAGTGTAGTCATTTACAGGCTTCATACCCATCTGCTCACGGATATAGTTAGCAACATCCACTATACTATCCTGCTTCCAATGTGTATCGGTTGTATAATAGTCGTCAATTGTAAGCTTGTCACGGATTGAAATTTCAAGCATATCGGAATATAAGCCCTGATTCACCTGAGAGTAAAGCTTGTCATAATCCAGAGCCGGATAACCGTGAGTCTCTGCAAGAAAATAGTTCTTGTCGGGGATAATACTGTAGTAAACCTTACAGTCGGTACCCTTGAGATAGGTATCATATATTTCATTGACTCTGTCACAGAAGGTTTCTATCTGCGAATCGGTTATTTCACCGTCAAACTTACTCGCATGACCCTCAGCAACATATATACCGTTGTTATCCTTCTGATTATAAACATTGAAAAGCACCATTGCCTTGATTCTTCTGAAGGTGTTTCTCAAGGGAAACTGATCATTTACATAGCTCTCAAAGCCATCCATGAACTCACGGTCCATAAGCTTTTCGTATGACACCTCAGGAAACTGAGCAAGAGGTCTTCTTTCCCACTCGGTTACTTCATCGGGACTCTTTGTGAGAAGCCATGCGGAGAAGCCTCCGAGAATGATACAGAAAACAAGGCTCGTTATAATATATCTTATCTTATTCATTCATCCGCACCCCCTTAGAATCTGAAATAAAGGAAGGGACTGAATGAGCCGTCAACAAGATATGCAGTTGAAACAACAATCACAACCGCAACAAAAACAGGCTCAAGCACCGCTGCCACTTTTGTATTTTCGTATTTTCTTGCAATGTTTCTCGCAACAGGTGTTGCTGCAAATATACCAACGAGAAGCACAACAAGATATGATCTGAGATTATAAAGAGTATCTGCGGTTATTAAAGGCAGACCTGCCATTCCGAACATATTTTTAAGGTCATTCCACGCCTGTGTGAAGGTCGCTGCATTAAACAGAACCCATGAAAGTAAAACCATGAAAAGCACATAAAAATGCTGAACAAAGGAGGGTGTCTTTCTGAGGAGCTTACCGTAAACGAACTTCTCAAGAAGCAGAAGCACACCGAAATAAAGACCCCAGCTCATAAAGGTCCAGCCTGCACCGTGCCAGATACCCGTAAGTCCCCACACAACAAAAATGTTGATAATGTGGCGTACTGTACCTTTTCTGTTGCCACCGAGAGGAATGTATACGTAGTCTCTGAACCAGGAGCCG
>JAZUAZ010000215.1:0-13515 GCA_045638245.1 Acutalibacteraceae bacterium
CTTGCACCTAAAAGAATGGCCATGCAGAAGCCCGAGGAAATAGCATACAAGGTTGTTGATATTGTCCTTATTGTAAAGAAGGTGTGCAAGCCCTTCGTAAAGATACTGTCCTTCTCAACAAATATTGTTGTCCGTCTTTTCGGCTTCGACCCCAACGCCGACGAAGAAAGCGTAACGGAGGAGGAAATCCGTATGCTCGTTGACGTAGGTCAGGAAAAGGGCGTTATAGAGGATATCCAGAAGGAAATGATAAATAACATCTTCGAATTTGACGATATTGACGTTACGGAAATTATGACACACCGTACTGATATGATTGCAGTTGAAGACACGGACTCTCTTGAGGATGTTGTAAAGGCATCAATCGAGCACGGCTATTCGAGAATCCCCGTTTATCACGAGGACCAGGATAACATAATCGGCATCATTTATATAAAAGACCTTCTACCCTTCATTTCCAAGGCTCTGCCCAAGTCAACAAGTCCCAAGGACATTATGCGCCCCGCTTATTATGTACCCTTCAGCAAAAACTGCGGTGAGCTTTTCAAGGAGCTTACCGAAAAGAGGTTGCAGATGGCGGTTGTTGTTGATGAATACGGCGGTACAGCGGGTATAGTTACAATGGAGGACCTTGTCGAAGCAATCATGGGTAATATCCGTGACGAATACGACGACGAGGAAGAGGAAATCGTTGAGGAAAGAGAAAACCTCTTCACCATCGACGGTACAGCTTACATTGAAGAGGTCAACGAGCTTGTAGGAGATATCATCCCCGAAGGCGACTATGACACACTCGGCGGCTTTATTATAAGTCAGCTCGGCTTCCTGCCCAAGGACGGCGATATGAACGAGGTTGAGTATGAAAACGTGAAATTTACTATCCTTAACGTTGAGGAAAGACGTATAGGCAAGGTAAGAGTTGAAATTACTCCCGTTGAAAAGACGGAAGAGGAATAACGAGAAGCTCCCTGAGGGGAGCTTTTTTGATGCAGAATTCGTGATTCGCAATGCGCAATCGCGACAGACAGTCAGAAAACAATAAGCTTTTACCCGCCAATCTGCGATTTTGACGGAGGGAGTCCCGGCTCGCCCTTTAGGGAGAGCTGTCAGATGCGGAGTTTCTGACTGAGAGGGCAAATCTTTTTCATCTTTATGTTTCAACCAACCTTCAGCCGTGGTATCGCTCAAGCCGCTTGGGCTCATACTTTGTCCGAAGCGACAAAGTATGCAAAGCGCTTTTTTTCTTGTGCTGTCAGTTCGAAAGCAGTTTCGCTGATACCACCCTTGAGGCTTGATAAAACAAAAAGGCTCTACCCCTGAATAATATATTATAAATCTGTGGGCTCAACATTTCTCCCGTGTATTCTTACCACGGTTCGTCCTTTTAACAGATCAACATACTTCTGCATTCTACAAAGGAGACCGCTAGATAGTACTTGCCCGTCAGCTTGTTAACTTGTCTATGCGTCTCGTCTGCAGTCCATCTTCCGTATATTCCGACTCTCGCTGACCGCTCCCGTGGCGATTTTATTGAGAGAATGCCTCCGACCTTCCGTAAAATTTACCGTTAGGTTGATGTTTATTCTAACCTTGTTACGCGGGCAACGCCTTTCTACCTTATCCTACGCCCCGCCGTGTGACTACCGGCTACTGACTACTGACTACTAAAAAAAGCACCCTCGCGGGTGCTTTTTGTTTATTCTGCAAGTCCGATGCCGAGCACGTCAAGCTGCTCCTTATCAACAAATGCGGGGCAATCTGTCATAGGCTCGCTTGCATTCTGTACCTTCGGGAAGGCAACAACGTCACGGAGAGTTTCGAGCTTTAACATCTGCATAACAAGTCTGTCAAGACCGAGACCGATACCGCCGTGGGGAGGTGCACCGTACTTGAAGGCGTTGGTAAGGTAACCGAACTTCTCCTGTGCTTCCTCGTCTGAAAGGCCGAGAAGGGTGAAGATTCTCTTCTGAAGGTCGGGGTCGGTAATTCTGATTGAGCCGCTTGCAAGCTCAATACCGTTGAGTACGAGGTCGTAAGCGTTTGCTCTTACCTTTGCCTTGTCTGTTTCGAGATAATCGAAGCATTCATCAAGAGGTGATGTAAACGGATGATGCATAGCAACAAACTGACCTGCCTCCTCATCCCAGTCGAAGAAGGGGAACTCAACAACCCAGAGAAGGTTATACTTGTCTGCGGGGATAATATCAAGCTTCTTTGCTACTGTCTGACGAAGTGAGCCGAGTACGGAAAGAGTGGTGCTTGTCTTATCTGCAACGATAAGGATAACGTCACCGTTTTCAGCGCCGCACTTAGCCATAATAGCCTTCATTTCGTCCTCTGTCATAAACTTTGCAAAGGAGGATGCAATTGTACCGTCTTCGCCGATTCTTGCCCATGCAAGTCCCTTTGCGCCGATACCTCTTACGAATTCTGTAAGCTTGTCAACCTCTTTTCTTGTAAGAACGGAGAACGCATTCTTCGCAGTGATTGCGGCAACCTTGCCGCCGTTTTCAAGTGCGCCTGTGAATACGCCGAAGCCGCAATTCTTAACCTCTTCACCGATATCTGTGATTTCCATAGCATAGCGGGTGTCAGGCTTGTCCGAGCCGTAGCGCTCCATAGCCTCTGCATAGGTAAGTCTCGGAAGGGGTGTTTCAATATCTACACCGATTGCTTCCTTGAATACTCTCTTCATAAAGCCTTCGATAAGACCGAGGATGTCCTCCTTGTCAATGAAGCTCATTTCAACGTCTATCTGTGTGAATTCGGGCTGACGGTCTGCACGGAGGTCTTCGTCACGGAAGCAACGGGCAATCTGCATATATCTGTCGAAGCCTGCAACCATTGAAAGCTGCTTATAAAGCTGTGGTGACTGGGGAAGTGCATAGAACTGTCCCTTATGAATTCTCGAGGGTACGAGGAAGTCTCTTGCGCCCTCGGGAGTTGACTTGATGAGAATCGGTGTCTCTATCTCGATAAAGCCGTTATCGTCGAAGTAGTCACGGGTAATCTTTGTGATTCTGTGACGCATAAGAATATTCTTCTGAAGATCGGGACGGCGAAGGTCAAGATAGCGGTACTTAAGTCTTGTAAGCTCTGCTGTCTGACAGTTTTCGATAATCTCAAAGGGAGGTGTCTCACTCTTGCCGAGTATACGAAGGTCAGTAACGGTGATTTCAATTTCACCTGTGGGAATTTCTGTATTCTTTGATGAACGCTCTCTTACTGTACCCTTTGCCATAAGCACGAATTCACTTCTTACGGTGAATGCCTTGTCAAAGATTTCCTTATCGGTACTGTCGTCAAAAGCAAGCTGAACGATACCTGTTCTGTCGCGAAGGTCAACGAAGATAAGAGCTCCGAGGTCTCTCTGTCTCTGTACCCATCCGCAAACTACTACCTCTCTGCCGCAGTCCTCTGCACGGAGAGTGCCGCAGTAGTCTGTTCTTTTAAGTCCTGTCATCATATCCATAATAATAGTCCTCCTTATATTTCAATGCTTCCCGTTAATGCGGAAAGATCAAGATTGTCAAATTCTTTAAGGCTTTCAGCGATGGAGATGTTAAGAATGTCACTCTCAAATGTAGCAAGTGCAACTTCCTGCTCCTCACCGCTTTCCATATTCTTAAGCTTTACAATGCCGCTTTCAAGCTCACTGTCACCGATTACAACAGTAAATTTTGCACCGATTTTGTTAGCATACTTCATCTGTGCCTTTACGCTTCTGCCTACAACATCGAACTCAACAAACATACCCTCTCTTCTGAGAGCGTTTGCCATTGCTGCCGCCTGTACTGTTGCCTTTTCTCCCATCGTTGCGATATAAAGCTCACACTTTGCAGCCTCGGGGAAGGCAAGGCCCTGATTTTCCATAAGAAGCATAAGTCTTTCTATACCCATACCGAAGCCGAGTGCGGGAGTATGTGTACCGCCTACCTCTTCAACAAGTCCGTCATAGCGACCGCCGCCGCAGACAGTACCCTGAGCACCGATATCTGTTGAAACAAACTCGAAAACTGTTCTTGAATAGTAGTCGAGACCGCGTACGATTGTGGGATTTACGGTAAAGTCCATACCCATAGCCTTAAGATAGGTCTGTACCGACTCAAAATGTGCCTTACAGTCGTCGCAGAGATAGTCTGTTACCTTGGGAGCATCCTTTGCAATATCGGAGCAGACGGGGCTCTTACAGTCGAGAATTCTCATAGGATTGCGCTCAAGTCTGCCGAGGCAGGTGCCGCAAAGCTCTTCCTTCTTGCTATCGAAGTACTGATGAAGTGCAGCGTGGTATTCCTTACGGCATTCCTTACAGCCGATTGAGTTGATTTCAAGCTTGAGATTTCTTACGCCGAGGAAATCAAAAAGGTTCTGTGCAACCGCCATAACCTCCGCATCAACTGCGGGACTCGCTGAGCCGAAGCATTCGATACCGAACTGATGGAATTCACGAAGTCTGCCTGCCTGAGGCTTCTCATAGCGGTAGCAGGATGTGAGGTAGCAAAGCTTCTGGGGCATTGCTTCATTGAAAAGTCCGTGCTCAAGATATGAGCGTACCACACCTGCAGTACCCTCGGGACGAAGTGTGATTGAACGGTCACCCTTGTCTGTAAAGGTGTACATTTCCTTCTGAACAACGTCGGTGGTGTCACCTACGCCTCTCTGGAAAAGCTCGGTATGCTCAAAAACGGGAGTGCGGATTTCCTTGTAGCCGAAATTCTGTGCGATTTCAAGGCAGCTGTGCTCAACAAACTGTCTCTTGTGGCTTTCGGCAGGTAAAAGGTCGAGTGTGCCTTTGATTGATTTTGTGATTAAAGCCATATTTTAACCTCCGGTCTGATTAATTTTATATAAGGTTTAATCGGGAATTAAGAAATACATGTCAAAGATAATGCCCGCAGGGCATCCTGACTACTGACTACTGGCTACTCTACATCCCGATAAAATAAAAAACTCCATCCTCAATGTTTCCATTGGGGATGAAGTAATACTCCACGGTGCCACCCCGATTGAGCGCAGTGCGCCCCTCTCGATGCCTTAACGCGGCATACGGACCTTACGGTCTGCTCAGGAATGTCTTGGGCGGTTTTCTTACCGTAAGGTGCTTCCAGCCACGGCACCTCTCTCTGTACGGGAAAATCCGCTTACTCTTTTCCGTCTTTGCATTTGGTGTATTTAATTAAAACTTAGGATTAACAATATCTCTCCAATCGAGGTCTCCTCTTTCAAGAGCATGAATAAGAGCCTCCGCAGTTGCTATATTAGTCGCAACGGGAATATTGTGAACATCGCAAAGTCTGAGAAGGCTTGCGGGATCAGGCTCGTGTGCCTTCGCAGTAAGGGGGTCACGGAACATAAGAAGAAGGTCTATTTCGTTGCAGGCAATTCTTGCGGCAATCTGCTCTTCTCCGCCCTGATAACCGCAAAGAAAACGTGTTATATCAAGCCCGGTTGCTTCACTTACCATTTTACCTGTTGTTCCTGTAGCACAAAGAGAGTGCTTACTTAAGGTTCCGCAATATGCTATACAGAACTGTGTCATAAGCTCTTTTTTTGCATCATGTGCGATAAGGGCTATGTTCATAGTGTTCCCGCCTTTCCGAATTTCGTCACTATGTATATTAACAAAAAGCGTTAAAAATAGCAATAGTTTTTCCCAAAACAAGGATTATCCGAAAAGAAAATTGTCGAATCTGCACAAATTCTTTTGTTTTATTTTACAACGCAAGACTTATGTACTCACCCCTGATACGCGCCGCAATATTCGTTAAGGGAATATAGGATTCCTGACCGCTACGGTAAATGTTTTTTCCCATAGCGCCAAGACGGATAGCTGCATCCTCCGGCACTACACCGATAAGCTGTACCTGTGTGGAGTCTATTACTGAATCCACATTGAGAAGGCGTCCCTTCTTTATATCCTTTTTCATTACACGGTTGATAATAAGACGTACATCTTCCATACCTGAAGCAAATATTACATCGGCAGCTCTGCATGCACTTCTGACACACACAAGGTCAGCCGTAGACACCACAAGAGCCCTATCCGCCGCAGCAAGTGCAATTTCAAAGCCCTTGCCTATTCCTGCAGGAGCATCAAGAAAGATATAATCGTACTGCTCTTCGAAATCAGAGAGGAGCTTTTTCATTTTTTCACCATCAATATCATCATAGGTGAAGGGACATGTCATTACGTCCACATCTGAAGATGTATATACAGCTTCCGATGGCTCACACCGGTTAAGTATAACATCTCCCCAATCATAAAGAAGCTTTTCCGTTACACCGGTAAGAAGATCAACGCTTCTGAGCATATCACAGTCTATAATAAGAACCTTTTTACCTGTTTTATAAAGAGCCTTTCCGAGTCCCACGGTAACGGAGGTCTTGCCGACACCGCCCTTACCTGAGGCAACAAGTATTTTCTCTGCCATAAGACTTCCTCCTTAAGAAATAGTTTTGAATACGGATTTTTGCCTTTTGTTAAGACAGCTTATCTGAGCAGTGTGTTTTCACTGTTATCTGTTTCAGTTGTATCTTTTGTTTCGAAATAGTATTCCATTATATCAGAGGCAATAGGAGCAGTCGAGCCGCCGCTTCCTGCGCCTTCAACAACAACGCTGATTGCAATTTCCGGATTCTCATAGGGTGCAAAGGTAATAATAAAGCCGTTGTACGTCTCTATCATTTTACCGTTTACCCTTTTTTCAACGGTAGTAGTACCTGTCTTTGCCGCAACCTTCACAGGTACTGCCGAAAAGTCTGCATAGCTCTCGGTACCAACCTTGAGCATACCCTTATGAACTGTATCCCAGTTCTGTGATGCGAAATCAGCCTGAGAAAGAATATGCGGTTGGGTTTCACTTACCGTACCGCTCAGATCGGGAGTACGCACACTTTTGACTATACTTGCCTTATATCTTATACCTCTGTTAGCAATCGTAGAAACGTAGGAGCAAAGCTGAATGGGGGTGAACTGATTATCACCGTGACCGATACCCGCCTGAATCGTAAGACCGGGAGTCCAGATTTCACCCTTCTGCTCTCTGAGTGCAACACTGTCAACGGTACCCGAGCTTTCGTTAAGCTCTATGCCTGTCTTTTCACCGAGACCGAACATTCTGAAATAACTGTTGAGCTTTTCTATACCTAAAAGTCTTGAGGTTTCATAGAAGAAAATATTGCAGGAATTGAAAAGAGCATTCACTGCGTTCTGTTTGCCGTGTCTGTCTGTACAACCCGGCTGATAGTCCTCGTAGTATCTGTAAATACCGGCACAGGTTATTTTCGTATCCGAGGTAATTACGTTTTCTTCAAGTCCCGCCATTGCTACTGCAGGCTTGATTGTTGAACCCGGAGTATAGGTACTTCTCAGTGCTCTGTTCCACAAAGGAGTAGCTTCATCCGTGTTAAGCTCAGCTGAATTTTCCGCATAGGTAGAATTATCATAGGTGGGGTATGAAGCTATTGCCAGACACTCGTTCGTTCTCGTATCCATTACAACAACTGCACCGGACATAGGATAATCTCGTGAGTTTTTATCCTCAAGAGCCTTGACACCCTCCTCAAGAGCCTGCTGAGCCACTCTCTGAAGCTCATAATCTATTGTAAGTATTACCGTATTACCGTTAACAGGCTCAACTGTGTATTCCTCCGTTTTATTTCCTGAAGAATCCACGGTAACGGTTTTCATTCCGCTTGTACCGCGAAGCTGACTTTCAAAAGCAAGTTCCACGCCACTCTTGCCCACTACATCATTTTTGGTGTATCCCAGCTCCTTATAGCTTTCATATTCACCTTCACTTATAGAGCCTACCATACCGAGAACATGAGGAGCAACGGCACCGTCAGTATACTCTCTTTCCGATGAAATCTGCAGATTTACACCGGGAAAAATATCATTTTTTTCCATTATAACGGAAACCAGTTCACCTGATACCCCGGAAGCAAAAACATAATTTCTTCCCGTATTAAAACCGTTTTTTACCATCGAATAATATACGGAGGCTACATCTCTTGCCTGATTGAGGGGCATATCCGAAAGTCCGTATCTGTCCGAAAGAGCCTTGAAGCAGTTTTCAACGCTTGCATAATAATTAAGATGCAGGAATGCTTCACTCTTAAGATATGAAATCTCATTTTCCTTGTCTTCTGAAAAAACAAGCTTTCCGTCAACAATTTCTATGGGAAGATTATCATTCCACTCTACACCGTTTTTGTCGAATAATGCAATAAGAGCCTTGATTATTTCATTTCGTTCGGAATAATCCTTAGGAAATCTCTCATAGCTGAAGACTATTTTATTAACCTGCTTATTCGTCACAAGAGGATAGCCGTTTCTGTCGAGAATTTCTCCCCTCACCGCTTCAACGGTTACTGTGTAAGAAGAAACAGAGGTCTGACTTTCCTGCTTTGAATCGAGTATCTGCATTCTGAAAAGATTTACACTGAAAAAAATGAATATAGCTGAAAACAGGCAGAGTACAACTATGCCTCTCTTTGAGCCCTTCTTCTTAGCCACCGCTACGGCACCTCCTTTTAGTGTTTAATAAAACAAATCAATAAGGCTTCTTTTTTTCCGTTGTGAGTTTTACTATAAATCCCACTAAATAATAGTAAACAAAAATAAAAATAACAGTATACAGAACCGACGGCAGATAATAACCCGTCAGCAGTCCTGCTGCACCCTCGTAACCGTTTCTGAATATGAACATATACCAATACAGGATATTAACCCCTGCGATACTGACCGCACCCAGCAGCAACGCACTCCGTATACAGTTCTGCAGGTACCACGTAACAAGTACACCCGAAAAATATCCCACAACCGCAAGGCATACGGAAAAAAATCCGTCTCCCCTTACAGCAGCAAAATCCCACAGTACTCCTGCAAGGGTACCGAAGAGCAGACCTGACATGCTTCTTTCGTGCATACCTATAACAACCGTAAGAGGTATAAGTATCATCGCTTTTGTACCGAAAAGAGCCGGTATGGCACCGTCGGTATGTTGGAATGCCGCCGTAAACATAACGAGAAGAAACAGCAATCCCCTTCTTATGTAAATTTTCGGTATTTTCAATGTCTCACCGCCTTAGTAGGGCCAAAAGCCGAGTTTAAGTGGAATATCCGCACTGCGGACATGAAATCCGCCCGAGCGGGTGAAATGACTTCGCAATGAATAGTCTGATACAACGGGAAGAAAGCGGAATAAAATCTTACTCTCCACCAAATAAACGCCGCCAGGTGTTTCCCTGACTACCGGCTACTGACTACTCAATATCCTCGCCTGCGTTTTACAGTTCAGTCAATAATTTCCTCAACGCCCTGACCTTCAAAGTCTGTAATAACAAATACGTCCTCCAGTCCTCTGATGTCGGCACCGGGCTTTATTACCGCATATCCCGAAAGCTCATACTCACTTTCTCCGACCTCCGTAACCGTACCTATCACAAGTCCCTTGGGATAAAGTCCGCCTATACCCGAGGTAAGGATAAGTCCGCCGGGTGAAACCGCTGTAGTATGGCTGAGACCCGACATCACACAGTAGCCGTTGAGTGAATACTCTGCCGTAGTAGTCACATACGCAGTTTCTCTTGTCTTGCTGTCAATGGCACTTATGTTTACCTCCGGATTTATGAGCGATTCAACTACACAGTAGGACGGATGCACCTTTTTTACTATACCTACAACATAGTTGCCGTATATTACCGGGTCATTTGCACTTATACCGTCATTTGAGCCCTTGTCAAGTATGAGAGAAACGAACATATCTGCACTGTCAGTACCGATAATGGTTGCAGGCTCGAATTCAAAATCGGGATTCTCCTGCTTTACACCGAGCATGGCTTCATAGCTCTCAAGCTTATGGAGCGCATCGTTATATTCAATAAGCTGGCTTTCGTATTCAGCTACCTTATGCTCAAGCCTTTCAATCTCCCTGATATACACCGAGGAGCTTTCAAACCGCACATTGAGCCAATCCATTTTTTCGGCAACAAAGGCTGCCGCCTTCTGAAAAGGACTGAAAACAGTGCCTATCACACTTGTAACGGGAGACGCGGATGAATTGGTTGCAACCGCAATAACCGCGCCCGTAAGCAAAGCACATATTACAATGAGAAAGTTTCTGAACCTTCTTCCTTTTATAAACTGAAGCATTTATTCACCCCGTATTCAAAACTGCTCCGAAATTCACCGGGAGCTTATACTCTCTTACCTATGTTACCGAGAGCGTCGGATTCAAGATAGATACCCGTACCGTCGGCAACACAGTCGAGCGGGTTATCCGATACGTTTACAGGCATACCTGTTTCTGTGGAAATAAGCTTATCAAGTCCTCGGAGAAGAGCTCCGCCACCCGTAAGGGTAATACCCTGGTCCATAATATCGGCAGAAAGCTCGGGAGGTGTCTTTTCAAGAGTTGCCTTGACAACATCAAGTATCTGATTCACACAGTCAGAAAGAGCCTCCCGGATTTCCTCACTTGTTATGGTAATACTCTTAGGAAGTCCGTCAACAAGGTTACGGCCCTTGATTTCCATTTTACCGCCGCCCTCGTATTCCATAGCAGAGCCTATCTTTATCTTGATATCCTCGGCTGTTCTGTCGCCGATGAGAATGTTATATTTCTTCTTTATATACTGACTTATCGCACTGTCGAAGGAGTCGCCTGCAACTCTTATAGAGCGCGAGGTAACAATATCACCGAGAGAAACAACCGCAACCTCGGTAGTACCGCCGCCGATGTCAACGATCATACTTCCTATAGCTTCACTTACTGGAAGCCCCGCACCGATGGCTGCAGCCATAGGCTCCTCAATAAGTGAAACATACTTCGCGCCTGCTTCTATAGCAACGTCGTGAACATTTCTTCTTTCAACCTCGGTAACCCCCGAAGGAATACATATAACTACTCTTGTTTTTGAAAGGAAAGCTCCGCCCATAGCCTTGCGGATAAACTTTCTGAGCATTTCGCAGGTAATGTCAAAGTCGGCAATAACACCGTCTCTGAGAGGTCTCATCGCGGTAATCGAGCCGGGAGTTCTTCCTATCATCTCCTTCGCCTCAGTACCTACAGCAACAACCCTCGCAGGTCTTTCGCTGACATTTATTGCAACAACCGATGGCTCACGTATTACAATACCCTTACCCTTAACGAAAACAAGTGTATTTGCTGTTCCTAAATCTATTCCTATATCCTGTGAAAAAAGCATAATCTGTCCCCTTTCTCAAGCGTTTATATTTCAAAAAAGACATAAAGACACAATTATAGATATATCATTATAACTCAAATTCACATTTTACTCAATAGAATTACGCAAATTTAATATCTTTTTTATTTTTACCTGAAATTCCCCTTAAATTCACCCTTTTCTGCTTCAACCTTTGACAGTTTAAGGCTTTTTAATGTATAATAATTTAAAAAGGAGGTAATTTTATGCTCGCAAAAATTCTCGTTGATAATATCGGTGATAAAGATTACAAAAGTGAATGGGGACTTTCCGTTCACATAAGCCATAACGGAAAAAATATACTTCTTGACACGGGTGCTTCCTCAAAATTCAGAGACAATGCACTGAAAATGGGCATTGATCTTGAAAAGGTCGATTTCGGCGTACTCTCCCACGCTCACTATGACCACGCTGACGGTCTGCCCTGCTTTTTCAAAGCAAACAGTAAGGCGGATTTTTATCTGAGTGCAAACAGCAAGGAAAACTGCTACGGCAAGCGTTGGATTTTCGGAAAGTACATAGGCATAAAAAAAGGCGTAATCGGGGAATTTTCCTCAAGAATAAAATATGTAAGCGAAAAAACAGAGCTTTACAAGGATGCTTACATTCTTCCTCACAGTGAGGGTGATTTCTCACATATCGGAAAAAAGGCAGGTCTTTTCGTGCGTGAAAATAAAAAGACTGTCCCCGATTCCTTCCGTCACGAGGTAAGCCTCATTCTTCGTACCGATAAGGGACTTGTTATTCTCAACAGCTGCTCCCATATCGGCGTTGAAAACATCATCAGCGAGGTACGTGATGCCTTTCCCGACGAAAAAATAGTCGCCTACATCGGCGGACTTCACCTTTACCGCTCAGACGAAGCAGACGTGCTTTCTCTTGCAGAGACAATCAAAAGGCTCGGTATAGAAAAAATATACACCGGTCACTGCACCGGTGATAAGGCTTTTACTATTCTGAAAAGGGAGCTGGGAGAAAAACTCGTACAGCTCAGAGTAGGGTTGGAGATTGAAGTGTAAAGCTATAAATACTGCTGCTTCGGCAAAGTGGGAAGCGGCTCCCCTGCGGAGCGACCTTTGAAGGTCGCTCCGCACTTTTGTATCCTTCTGCCGTGGCGAAGGCTGCAAAAGTAAAGGATGCACCGGATGGTGCATCCTTTAGGGGAGCCGCGGCCTGACCGTCAGCTGTTTTTCACTTTAACAGTACCCTCTACCCCGAATGAAGAAAGCACCCTCACACACTGTGCCACGGGAAGACCCATAACCGAGAAGTAGTCCCCTTTTATACCTTTGACAAGTGCCGCACCGAAGCCCTGAATACCGTAAGCTCCTGCTTTATCATCACTTTCACCAGTTGAAACGTAGCTTTCCACAGCTTCGTCGGAAAGAGAATAAAATTCAACCTCCGTCACATTGCAGAAGGTCTCTTTTCTGCCCTTTTCAGCTATGCAAACGGCAGTTATTACCTGATGTGTTCTGCCTGAAAGCATACGTATCATTCTTTTGGCATCCTCACGGTCAGAGGGCTTTCCTAAAATCACGTCATCAAGCACGACAACCGTATCACAGCCCAGCACAACCGAGTCATCTCTGTCTGAAAGCACAGATAGAGCTTTTCTTTCTGCGAGAAGGCATACCGCCTCCTCGGTACCGATGCCGTCAGGAAGGGTTTCATCCGCATCGGAGGGAATAACCTCAAAGCTGAAGCCTGCACCCAAAAGAAGCTCACGTCTTCTCGGTGAAGCAGAGGCAACAATAAACTTTTTCATTATATTTTTCCTTCTTTCAGCATTTTATCAAGCTTGAGTATAAGCGCAACAGTTTTTGCGTCAGAGATTTCTCCGTCAATAACCATACGTGCAGCAGTCTCAAGAGGTATCTTTTCAACAGAAAGAAATTCACCTTCGTCAAGATGCTGAATTACCGAGTGAAGTCCCATAGCGGCAAAAAGATATATAATCTCACTGCAATACGCCACAGTGGGATAAATTGTACCCATATCGATAACTCTGTCGGCTCTTACTCCGCACTCCTCTTCGAGCTCACGAAGCCCTGCCTCAAGGGGTATTTCGCCCTTTTCGAGCTTACCTGCCGGAAGCTCAAGGAGTTCTCTCTTGAAGGGATAACGGTATTGCCTTACAAAGAAAAGCTCCTTGTTTTCTGTCAGAGCAGCAACGCATACGCCTCCGCTGTGCTCAACTACCTCACGGAAGGATTTTGTGCCGTCCTCCAGCTCTATATCGTCCACGTGTACTCTTATAATTTTGCCATCGAAAATATTTTTTTC
>JAZUAZ010000216.1:0-2100 GCA_045638245.1 Acutalibacteraceae bacterium
ATCAAATACTCTTTTACCTGAGCAAAGACATCTGTAAATAAACTCAGGTAATTTATGTGATACGTGTGTACCGAAAAGCAAGTCAACAAACGGATAACTTTTATAAAATTTTTCAGCAATATGCTTCTGTTGTGTCATGCAGCCGCAAAGACCGATAATCAGCTCAGGATTTGTCTTTTTCAACTGTTTAAGTGCTCCGACGTTGCCAAACACTCTATCCTCAGCATGTTCACGAATTGCGCATGTATTATAGAGAACAAGAGAAGCTTCGTCGAGTTCTTCTGTAAAACCAAACCCCATTTTTTCAAGCATACCCTTAAGCTTTTCTCCGTCGGAAACATTCCCCTGACAACCATAGGTATGCACAAAAGCCTTAGGCTCTTTACCCTGAAATCTTGAGTTCAACACAGTCCTGACAAGCTCTGTGTATTCTTTTTGTTTTATAAGCTCCGTTTCGGGAACAAAATAACTATTTTTCAATTTTTTGCCTCCGATTCGTTTGTTTTTTCACTGTTCTTGATACTGTCACTTATTGAAACAAGTCTTTTAAGACGGTAATTAACTGCGGATCGACTCATTTTAACACTGCAAAGTTCTCCGATTTCTCTCAAGCTTGCTTCAGGGTTATCTAATCTCAATTCAGCTATTTCCCTGAGTTCAGGTTCCAAAGTAGGAATAACTTCTTTTCCTTCCAAAAACATAATGGCACTGAGTTGGTCGTACGCCGCATCAACCGTTTTAGAAAAATTAGCGTTTTCAAAATTATTGCGACGGTTAGTCAAATTGCGTACGTCTTTGTAAATTTTTATATTCATTATTTCCATCGCGCTATTGTAAGCACCCATAATAGTCAGTAAGTCTTCTATGCTTTCGCTATCTTTAATATAAATAACATTAACATATCTTCTTACCATATGCTTTGCTTTCAAACCGTAATCGGTGAGCATTTTGAGCAGATCCATACTAAGAGTTTTAAATGGAACAACAAACTCAATGTGATAACCTTTATTCGGGTCACTGGCAGTTCCACAAGATAGAAAGGCTCCTCTCAAAAATGCACCGTCGCAACAACTGAGATTTTCACCGTCAAGCACAGTTTCATTAAGCAGATTTCCTCTTTCTATACGTAAAGTACGTTCTTTGCCGCTCATAGAAAAATCAGATAGAATCTTAAACCGATTTCCCGAATCAGGAACTTCGATAGTGTATTTTCCTGCATCGGATACGAAGCAATCGGGACGTATTCCGGTCACTTGTTCGGTAACCCTTAAATACTTTTCAGCAACGCTACCGTTGTCTGTCATCAAAGATATAGCACCGGTACTGAAGCTTCTGCCAAAGAGAAGCATACCATATGCCATTGCGTGAATGCAGCACTCAGATGTATTTTCAATTTTAATCAGTTCATCTTTAATATTAGACGAAAAAGACATCGTTTGCCCTCCAAAATTAACTGATAATTCTTATCTCCGTCTCGAGTTCGACACCAAATTTTTCTTTTACAGTCTGCTGACAGTAACGGATAAGATTGACAACATCATCAGTTGTTGCATTGTCATAATTTATAATAAAACCGGCATGTTTTTCACTAACCATAGCTCCGCCGATTCTTTTTCCTTTAAGACCGCTCTGTTCTATCAGCCCGCCGGCAAAATAACCCTCGGGACGCTTAAATACACTACCTGCACTGGGATACTCAAGAGGCTGCTTATCTTTACGCCTGCCGATAAGGTCCTTCATTTTTGCCTCTATCTCGTTATAATCTCCTTTTGTAAGCCTGACCACAATAGAAGTAATGACGTAGCTACCACAGGAGTAAGCACTGTGACGATAAGATAAATCAAGCTCATCACCACTGAAACATCCGGCTTTTCCGTTTATATCTATGTGGTTGACCTTTACAAGTACATCCTTCATTTCTCCGCCGTAAGCGCCAGCATTCATAAAGGCTGCACCACCGCAGGAACCGGGTATTCCAAAGGCAAACTCAAGACCGCTGAGTGATTCTCCCAGCGCAAATCTGCAGGCAGCGGTAAGATTAGTACCCGCACCTATTTCGATAGTAGTTTCATCAATTTTTCTGATAAAATCGAAGCACTT
>JAZUAZ010000217.1:0-2642 GCA_045638245.1 Acutalibacteraceae bacterium
TGTATTTTTCATCAACGGACACCTTCACGGCGGTATTTTCGAAAAGGTTGCAGAGACAATCAACGAGGAAAATGGCGTGTGGTCGGTAAGCATACCCGGCTACAGAAAGATAAACAATTTCGGTATCCAGGATTGCGGTACAGGCTATTTCTGTGAGGTATATGACGATAAGGTTGTATTCAGAGCAAGAAAGTTCATTTCGGGCGAGTATCTTCAGGGTGATTACACAAGGCTGGAGTATGCTGTTAAGTAGTCAGTAGCCAGTAGTCAGTAGTCAGGGACGGGCAGGGTAAACCTGCCCGTTTGTGTTATAAGGGTTGAATTTTAATAATAATTGTGATATAATGCTTCTGCCAAACCAATTGAATATAATAGCAGGGGCAGTATATCTTTTTACAGGATATTTGTTCTTATTGTGGTATATTCGTATTACGAATTTGACAAAAATGCAAATTCTATCAATACGAATGTGCTTTATTGCCCTTTATATTGAATTGGTTTGGCGACTATCGGAGTTTGCGTTTTTTATGCGTCTGCTTCGGTGGGCGCATTTTTTATTTTTTCGGAGGTGAACGCCTATGATGATTTGAACCTTTGGCGTATATCTTATAAAATAAATTAAGGAGAAAAAGAAAATGACAAAGAAAATTTTACGTATTATTGCGCTTATGCTTACACTTGTTTGTGTGCTTACTGCGTGTGGGCACACTCATTCGTATGGAGAATGGGAAATATCCGAGGAGGCAACCTGTGAAAAAGAAGGAATTCTGATGCAAAAATGTTCGTGTGGAGATTATTTGACAAAAACTACCCCTAAAATTGCCGAACATACTTTTTCTAACGGCAATTGTACGATTTGCAATTTCTCAGTTGTAACCGCTGTCGGGGACATCATTAAGGAAAGCCCCGACCAATACAAATTAGGATCATATATCAAAGCCTTTTCGTGCTCCGACTTTTCTCCCAAAGAAGATTCGTATAACTATATACTTGGTTTTGCTTATGACGAAAGCACCAAAACGCTTTTAATGCAATTATCAAGATCCCGTGAATCGGATAACATTACAGTAACGATAAACAACGGTGTTATTTCTAGCAGATATGACTATATGTATTCGTTTACAAACCCTTATGGTGGATATACTGATGAAATAGAAGGGGTGTTTACTGCGACATCTTTGAGTAGCACGGATACTTTTACTTGCTCAGATTTTTCTGCCGGTTCCGGTAGCGCTATCGCTTATTTTATCGATAGATATATAGAAGATGCTGCTGTTTGCACAAAGCTGTTAGTCGAATATTTAAATGATTTTTTAAGCTATAACGAGTTAGGATTTACTGCTGAAGCATTCAACTTTAAATAAAAAATGAGGCTGAGTTAATTAAGCAATTAACTCAGCCTTTTGTTATATGATTTGAACTTTCTTTAAGGGTGCGACGCTTTCGCGTCCTTTTTTCTTATGCGAGATTTTCAATTTCCTCAATGGGTCCTCTGAAGTCGTCGGATACATTTCCGAGCTCCTTCTCGCCCTTGATGAATGCTCCGAACATAAAGCCCTTTACGTCGGTTGACATCTGGAACTTTGAAATTACGTTGGTGAGAGCCTTTTTCTTGTCCTCGTTCTGAAGCCAGATGCAGTTTTCGAGAGCTATCTCAATCTTTGCATCAGCCTTTGCAGTGAGAGTAACGTCGAGAGTCTTTCCGACCTTCTTTGCTTCGAATTTCACTTCCTTGCCGCCTACCTTTACGGTAACGTCGGCATCAGTGATATCCTTGAATTTGAGAGTGAAGCTTCTCTTTGCGGGAACAACCGCTGCAGTACCCTCTGCCTTGTTTATGCTCAGAGTAACCTTGTCACCGTCCTGAGCTACTGTGAATGCGGTCTTGAGATATTCACCCTGCTGATAGGAGAGGGTCTCGCCGTCGTCCTCGTAAAGAGTGAAGGTGTTGTTGCCTCTGTAAACGAGCACCTCAAGCTCTGCGGGGTTGGAGCAATCATTGAGTCTGTCGTTCTTGCTCATAGGAATGATAGCACCCTCCCTGGCAAGTACGGGAATATAGTCTATATCACGGTACATCTTGACGAACTTGTTGCCCTCATAGATTCTGCCTGTGAAGATATCGGTGTATCTGCCCTCGGGAAGCCATACATTTACGCCTGCAAGGTTTGTATCCGCACTTGTATGCTCTGTGATGGGAGCAACAATAAGCTCAGTACCGAAGAAGAACTGATTTCTGCAGTTGTATGCACTTTCATCTGTGGGGTATGCATAGTACATAGGCTCACAGATAGCTCTGCACTCGGTATGAGTACGGTAGTTCATTGTGTAAATGTAGGGGAGAAGCTTATGTCTTAAGCGAAGAGCATCCTTTGCGATTCTTTCAACAGGACCGCTGTAATTCCAGGGCTCCTTGCCGGCAAACTCGTTGTTTGTTGAGTGAAGTCTGTTAACGGGGCTGAAGATACCGAGCTGTACCCAACGAAGGTATAATTCGTCGTCCTTCTTACCCATGCAGTGACCGCCGATGTCGTGGCTCCACCAGGGATAAGCAACGTTTGAAGCGGTAGCGGTAAAGCCGGGCTGGAAATCGAGGCTCTTCCAGGTCTGTGTGGTGTCACCGCTGAAGCCGAGGGGATAAC
>JAZUAZ010000218.1:0-8839 GCA_045638245.1 Acutalibacteraceae bacterium
GGGTTATGACATCAAGCGCAAGCCCCGGTATTGCACTTAAGAGCGAAGGTCTTTCGTACCTTGCAGGTTGTGACCTTCCCGCACTTGTTGTAAACGTACAGAGAGGCGGCCCCGGTCTCGGTGGTATTCAGCCTTCACAGTCCGATTACTTCCAGGCAACACGCGGCGGCGGACACGGTGACTTCCATATGATAGTTCTCGCTCCCGCATCCGTTCAGGAAATGGCAGACATCACCGTTCACGGATTTGACCTTGCGGACAAGTACCGCATGACCTCAATGATTCTTGCTGACGGTACAATGGGTCAGATGATGGAACCCGTTTCCCTTGAAGAAGCAGTTGTAGGCGAATATGATAAGTCATGGGCTGTAACAGGCACAAAGTGTGAAAGAAAGAAGAATATCATCAATTCACTTTCACTTATTCCCGAGGAACTCGAGCAGCTTAACTTTGCAAGATATGACAGATATGCAAAGATTGAAGAAGAGGAAGTTATGTATGAGGAATACATGATGGAGGATGCTGAAATCTGCGTTGCTGCCTTCGGTATTGCTGCAAGAGTTGCTAAAAATGCAATTGCAAAGGCAAGAGAAGAGGGCATTAAGGTTGGTATGATTCGTCCTATTACACTCTGGCCTTTCCCGAAGAAGGTATTTGAAGAAGCTGCAGATAAGGTTAAGAGCTTTATTTCTGTTGAGCTTTCAATGGGTCAGATGATTGAGGATATCAGACTTTACACAAAATCAAAGAAGCCCGTTACTCTTTGTAACAGAGTGGGCGGTATGATTCCTTCACCTGAGCAGGTGCTTGAATCAATCAGAAAAGCAAACGAAGGAGGTAATGAATAATGGTAGTATTTGATAAACCCAAGTCACTTTGTGACGTACCCTTCCATTACTGCCCCGGCTGTACTCACGGTATTATTCACCGCCTTGTTGCTGAGGTAATTGATGAGCTCGGCATTGAGGGCAAGACGATTGGTGTTGCTCCCGTTGGTTGTTCCGTACTTGCATATAACTATTTTGCTTGCGATATGGTAGAGGCTGCACACGGACGTGCTCCTGCAGTTGCTACAGGTCTTAAGAGAGCAGACCCGGATAATCACATTGTATTTACATATCAGGGCGACGGTGACCTTGCTTCAATCGGTACTGCTGAAACAGTACATGCAGCAGCAAGAAATGAAAACATCACAATTATCTTTGTTAATAATGCTATTTACGGTATGACAGGCGGACAGATGGCTCCCACATCACTTCCCGGTCAGGTTACACAGACATCTCCCTACGGACGTGATACAAGCCACTGCGGCTTCCCCGTAAAGGTTTCAGAAATGCTTTCACAGCTTGACGGTGCAGGCTACATCGAAAGAGTAGCTGTTAACAATGTCAAGAATGTAAGAAATGCAAAGAAGGCGATCAAAAAGGCTTTCCAGAATCAGATCGACAAGAAGGGTTTCTCACTTGTTGAGGTTATTTCAACCTGTCCCACAAACTGGGGTATGACTCCGGAAAAGGCTCTTGAGTGGGTTGACGAAAAGATGCTTCCTTATTATCCTCTCGGTGTATATAAGGACAGAGATGCAGAAAAGGAGGCAGAATAATGAGTACTACACAGATTCTTATTGCCGGCTTCGGCGGTCAGGGCGTACTTTTTGCAGGTAAGCTTCTTGCTTATAAGGGCCTTCTTGCTGACAAGCAGGTTTCATGGCTTCCCTCCTACGGTCCTGAAATGCGTGGCGGTACTGCTAACTGCAGTGTTATCATCAGCGATGAGCCTGTAGGTTCACCCATCGTATCAAATCCCGACATTCTTGTTGCAATGAATCTTCCTTCACTCGAAAAGTATGAGAAGGATGTTGTATCAGGCGGTATTATTATTGTTGACTCGACCCTTATTTCAAAGAAGGTTGCAAGAGACGACGTAACAACCTATTACGTGCCTGCAACAAAGATGGCTAAGGATGAAGGCTTTGCAACTCTTGCAAATATGATTCTTATGGGTAAGCTTATGAGGGCTTGTGATGCTCTTTCATTCGACGGTATTGAAGCTACAGTACAGAAGGTTGTACCTCCCAAGAAGGCAAATCTTATTGATATTAACATTAAAGCCATCAAAACAGGCTACGATTTTGAATAAGAGGTGTAATTATGGAAATTAAAGTTACAAAAACAACTGCTCCCAAGGCTAAGCCGCAGAAGGGAGAAAAGCTTGGCTTCGGTCACATTTTCACAGACCATATGTTCGTTATGAATTATACTGAAGGTAAGGGCTGGCACGATGCAAGAATCGAGCCCTATGCTAACCTTTCACTTGCTCCCAGCGCAATGGTTTTCCATTACGGTCAGGAAATGTTTGAAGGTCTCAAGGCATACAGAGGCGCAGACGATAAGATTTATCTTTTCCGTCCTGATATGAACGCTAAGAGAGCTAATGCTTCAAATGAAAGACTCTGCATCCCCGAAATTCCCGAGGATATGTTTGTTGAAGCAGTTAAGGCTGTTGTTGACATTGACAGAGATTGGGTACCCTCCGACGAAGGTACATCACTTTACATCCGTCCCTTTGTAATTGCAACTGACGAATTCCTCGGTGTTGCTCCTTCAAAGACATATCTCTTTATCGTTATCCTTTCACCTTCAGGCGCATACTATGAGAGTGGACTTGCTCCCGTTGGTATCTGGATCGAAGATGACTATGTAAGAGCTGTCAAGGGTGGTATGGGCTTTGCAAAGACCGGCGGTAATTATGCTGCTTCTCTTATTGCTCAGGTTAAGGCTCATGATGCAGGATATTCACAGGTTCTCTGGCTCGACGGTGTTGAAAGAAAGTACATCGAAGAAGTTGGCGCTATGAACATCATGTTCAAGATTAACGGCAAGGTTATCACACCTGCACTTAACGGCAGTATCCTTCCCGGTATCACACGTAACTCAATCATCAACGTATGTAAGGCTTGGGGCTACGAAGTAGAAGAGAGAAGAATTTCTGTTGACGAGCTTGTTGAGGCTGCAAAGAACGGCACTCTTGAGGAAGTTTGGGGAACAGGTACAGCTGCTGTTGTTTCACCCGTTGGTAAGCTTCGTTATATGGACGATGTTATGACAATCGGTGACGGCGGCATCGGTGAGCTTACTCAGAAGCTTTACGATGAGCTTACAGGCATCCAGTGGGGTAAGAGAGAAGATCCCTACGGCTGGAGAGTTGAAGTTAAATAAGCAAATAAACAGCAGGTACTGAAAAGTACCTGCTTACTTTTATTTTATGAGTTCTTTTATTACTTCGCCTCCGATTATCATTCCCGCAACAGGCGGTACAAACGAAACACTTCCGGGCACAGATTTGCCTCTTTCTGTTGTTTCACTTATAACAGGTTTTATCGGTTCTTCCTTTGAGTAAAGAACCTTTAATTTTTTTATTCCCCGTTTTTTCATTTCCGTTCTCATAACACGGGCGAGGGGACAGACACTTGTTTTGTAAATATCAGTAATTTCAAACTGTGTCGGATCAAGCTTGTTTCCTGTACCCATGGAAGAAATTACGGGTATATTTTGCTTGTTACACTGCTCAATTATTGCTATTTTGCCCGATACGGTGTCGATTGCATCAACAACGTAATCGTATGGCGCAAAATCAAAATTATGGATGTTTTCAGGCAATATGAAGGAGTTGAAGGTATTTACCTCACACTTGGGATTTATCTCCAGAATACGCCTTTTTGCCGCTTCTGTCTTTAGCATACCGACAGTGCTGTGTGTTGCCACGAGCTGGCGGTTTATATTACTTTCACTGACGGTATCATTATCGATAAGGTCAATTCTGCCTACACCGCCTCTTGCGAGTGCCTCGACAGCACCGCCTCCGACGCCTCCGACACCGAATACAGCAACAGCAGAAGCTCCGAGCTTATTTACTGCATCGGAGCCTAAAAGCATTTGAGTTCTTTTGAATATCTCAGACATAAATTATTTCCTTTTTTTGAAATCAAATCCGCAAAAGATGAAAACAGTGGCAATAACAAGACTTATTATAACCACAAGTATCATAAGAGGATTTGCGATAAAATACTCAGCCATTTTCATAAAGGCTTCAGGCTGAAACATAATTACAATTCCGATTATAACAGAAAATATTGCACTTATGAGTACAGCTCCTGCCGCTGCATCCTTTGCTACTCTGCCGAATTCTGTTCGCTTTTCCCCGTAAAGGTTAACTGCATTTTCAATTGCAGTGTTAAATGTTTCTGCAGCAAGAACGAGTGCAGACGCAAGAAGCAGTAAAACATATTCTGTTTTACTTATTATGAACCAATCACTGAAAATAAGTATAGAAAACATATAAATGAGGCAAGTGATATGTATTCGCATATTCCTTTCATTGCGAATCATATATCCGATACCTCTGAATGCATAAACGAAGCTTTTGAGAAGATTTCTTATATTTTCCATTTTATTCCTCGACCGTATAGTAGCTGCCGTTTCTTACAAGGCCGAGCTGAGTGAGAACGGCCTCTTCCTTTTCTCTCATTTTAACAAGCTCCATACCGCCGGGCTCGTGGTCATATCCGAGAAGGTGAAGCATTGAATGTACAGTGAGGAAAGCAACCTCTCTGTCGAGAGAATGACCGTAAAGGTCAGCCTGTCTTACTGCGGTTTCGATTGAAATGACAATATCGCCGAGCATCTGGGCACCGGTATCATTATTAAGGTCGTAAACGCCGTCTACGCCGAGAGGGAAGGAAAGAACATCTGTCGGTCTGTCGATACCTCTGTGCTGAAGATTAAGGGCGTGGATAGCTTCATCGTCAATTATTGTTACACTTATTTCGGCAGAACCCTTGAATGCTTCATTTACCAGAACTGCATTACAGCAGCGTCTTATGAGCATTCTGATACCTGTAGGTATTTTTACGGCGTTCTGATCGTTGGTTATGATAACCTTTATTTTGTCCTTCATTTTTTCTTCTTTGCCTCCTCATATTTCTCATAGGCTTTGATGATATCCTGAACCAGCTTATGACGTACTACGTCTTTTTCTGTAAACTTTACAGTCTGGATATCTTCAAGGTTTTTTAGAATCTTTATAACTTCAACCAGACCTGATTTTTTACCGTCGGGAAGGTCGATCTGAGTTATATCGCCTGTAACAACGATTTTTGATCCGAAACCGAGTCTGGTGAGGAACATCTTCATCTGCTCGGGAGTGGTGTTCTGAGCCTCGTCGAGTATAATAAAACTGTCGTCGAGAGTACGTCCTCTCATATAAGCAAGAGGAGCGACCTCTATGCAGCCTCTTTCCTGGTACTTCTGGAAGTTTTCAGGTCCAAGCATATCGAACAGTGCATCGTAAAGAGGTCTGAGGTATGGGTCCACCTTCTGCTGCAGATCGCCGGGAAGGAAACCTAATTTTTCACCTGCCTCAACTGCGGGGCGGGTAAGTATAATTCGGCTGATTTCTTTTGTACGGAAGGCGTTTACAGCCATCGCAACAGCCAGATAAGTTTTACCTGTACCTGCAGGACCTACACCTATTACCACAGTATTATTTTTTATGGCTTCAATATATCGCTTCTGACCAAGTGTTTTAGCTTTGATAGGTTTACCTTTTGCACTGATACATATACAGTCTGAACCTATGGAGCTCAGCTTGTCGTCATTACCGTCCTTGACAAGGCCTATAACATATCTGAGATGATGTTCGGTAAGGTTTTCACCTCTGTTAATAATGGCGAGAAGATGGCCGATAGTCCTTTTTGCTTTATCAACCTGTTCATCGTCACCGCAGACCTTCATTTCACTGCCTCTGACAATAATATTAACGGTGAATTCCTTTTCGATGAGTTTAACGTTTTCGTCAAAAGAACCGAAAAGGCTTACCGCCTGTTCCATCCGCTCTATGTTAACAATCTGTTCTGCCAAAAGCATTGCACCTCGTTTTGTTGAAAAGTTCTCTTTTATGGTATAATGTACATAAAATCGTATTATTATTGATTAATTTTAGCACATTTTTTTAAAAAAGTGAAGTCTTTTATATGAAAAACATTAAAAATTTAATGTAAATTTATTCTTCAACGTAAATTTTGCTTTTAACACCAATGAAATCAATGCAGGAAATATCAGAGGTTATAGTGTATCCTTTAACAGATGCTTTTATATTAAACTCATTTTCAATAATATTGGTATTAGCAAAGCTTTTGTAAAATTCGATTAAATATGCGTCTAATGCATAAATAAGTTTGAATTCACTTTTATCTTCATGGATGTCAGCTTTTATTTCACGGATTATACCAAAGGGTAATTCTGTTCCGTTTAGTATAGCGTTTTCTGATAAGGAAAACACAGTGTTGCTTCTGCAGAACGGTAGAGGGGATGTAAGTCCGAGAAAGTTTACGCGAAAAAATTCTTCACTATCTGTATATTTTTTGCAGTTTCTTATACGATTATAACTGCGGGTGAATTGCAGATTATGATGTGCAGTTATTTTTCCTCGGGCTTCAAGATAAGATGCAGATTTGTCTCTGTTTTGTATGACTCCGCTTATCAGAAGGTCACCTTTTTTTACGGCGTTTCCCGGTTTGGCAGCCTTATCTCCGTTAATAGTTTCTATGCTGAGTAAAGTACCGTCGAAATCTGCTACAATATTACACGGTTCACCGTAGGTTGTATCCTCATGTTCGTCTATATAATCACGTACCTCAATAACGGCCTTGCTGCCATTTATGTTAACTGAAACCCATAAAAGTCGTCCACTGAAATGGTTCACGGCGTATCTTCCTGCATATATTTCATCAACACCGGATGAAAGGGATCCGATTTTTACACCGTAATTTTTCATTATGTTGATTATTTCTTCGTGGCTTATCTTTTGAGTACCTTCAACCTCGATAAACCATATGAACTGGTTCATAATTATATAAAATGCAGCAATAAATAAAATACCTGACAAAAGTACTGCTCTGTGGCGGTATTTTTTTAACAACAGGGGAATACCTTTTTTCTTTTCTATATGAATAGTTACTCCGCTTTCTCTTACCATTCTTCTGATTCTTTGAAAGCTTCTTACACTAACGCAGGCTCTTATAATATCAGCTTCAGAAGTGATATTCCATATATATATGCCTTCATATCTGCATAAATTTATAAATCTTTCTTTGAATCCTCCGTTGATGGTGAATTCAACGTATCCTTTTAAGTATCTGATAATATCAATAAGCTTCATAGTATCACCGTTTACAACAAGAGAACTCAATACAAATAAGTTCGCCCTTAATTATTACCTCTTCAAATGATATTGCCGTCATATTAAGACAATACCCCTTTACAGTAACGGAAAGATGCCCGCAGTCGAGACGTATAAAATCCTGAGTATATTCTTTGATACCTTTAATCCCTGTTATATATGCCTCTCTGTTTGAAATTATATTGATATCAGGTACATCGGAAAATTTATGGTAAACATAATTTCCACTATGTTGTTCAGCTGATTTTTTTGACAAATTGATCACACCTTGATGAAAAAATAATTTGTAAATAATATGCAGATTTATGTATGAATATAATACAGAGGGGAGTGATTTAATGGAAAATACAATAAGAGTAAAAGGAACTGCGAGCAGGGATTCAATTATATATACTCTGACTGTCGGAATATTTTTTTTAATAGGATATATGCTGATAAAATACCCTGACAGTGCATCTGAAGGTGTTACGGTTGGAATAGAACTATGTATAGGTGCGCTTATACCTTCAGTTTTTCCGTTTATGTTTGTAACTGCATTTTTACTCGAAAGCGGACTTCTCAGACGTACGGAAAGACTGTTTTCTTTTGTAAGTAAACGTTTTTTCGGGTTGCCTGGGTACTGTGGTCCGGTGATAATTTTTTCAATGGTAGCAGGCTTGCCCGTAGGAGCACGGCTTACCGAGGATTTGTACAACAAAGGAATGATAACAAAAACGCAGGGGCAAAGAATGTTATTTTTCTGTATGAATCCCGGGCTTGCATTTATAATAAACGGAGTCGGACATAAGATGCTTGGATCCCGTGATGCAGGGATAATTATATATATATCGCTTATCTTGTCTTCACTTATTATCGGTATGCTTTCTGTACCTGTATGGAATAATGAAGAAGAAAAGAAAATGAGAATGTTAACGGATGAAAGGTGTAATCTTGCAGAATCAGTTGTTAAAGCAGTATCAAAGAGCAGCAGAAGTGTTTTCAGTATATGTGCGTGGGTTGTACTTTTCTCTTGTCTCACGGAACTTATAAAAGTTCTCGGATTTTCTGAGAATACAGAGAATTTTCTTTTGGCAATAACAGAGGTAACAAACGGTTGCAGGTGTTGCGCCGAACTTTACCCTGCACCTATAATAGCGGGTATAATCGGTTTTGGAGGATTTTGTGCACATATGCAGGTTGCGGCTCCGATAATAACTCTTAAACTGGAATACAAATATTTTATATCTGCAAGAATACTGAATTCAGGAATTTCTGTACTTATATCATTGTTTTTATTTCAGTGTTTTCCGATTGCGGTTGAGACATCGTCTTTTGGTAACGCACCAACTGAAGCCGGAATGGCGATGTCGTACCCGATATGTGTTGGAGTTATGGTGATGTGCTTTCTGCTTCTTTTAGGTGACAATTTCAGGTTGAAAAGAAACAAAAAATAATTTTAAAAAAATATACTTTTTTTGTAAAAAGCTATTGACTTTTGAGAGTATAGAGTATATAATATCAAAGTCGTCTGAAAACAGACATCCGGGTGTGGCGCAGCTTGGTAGCGCGCTTGACTGGGGGTCAAGAGGCCGCAGGTTCAAGTCCTGTCACTCGGACCAGT
>JAZUAZ010000219.1:0-4553 GCA_045638245.1 Acutalibacteraceae bacterium
CAGCTTACAGAAGAGCTTATATGAAGAAGAAGCTCAGATTATCAACGGAATTCAGAAAAATATCCTTGCGATTTCGCAGAAGGAAGAGCCCTTCGACGTGTTTATCTGCTATAAGGAAACAGATGCAGGCGGCAGACGCACACCCGATTCCGTACTTGCCAATGAGCTTTACCATCAGCTCATTCAGGAGGGCTATAAGGTATTCTTTTCACGTATCACTCTTGAGGATAAGCTCGGACAGGAGTATGAGCCTTATATCTTTGCGGCACTTAACTCTGCAAGGGTTATGGTCGTACTCGGCACAAGGCCTGAGTATTTCAATGCAGTGTGGGTCAAAAACGAGTGGAGCAGATATCTGAGCCTTGTTAAAAACAGTAACGGACAGAAGATACTTATTCCTGCCTATAAGGATATGGACCCCTACGATTTGCCCGAGGAGTTTTCACACCTTCAGGCACAGGATATGAGTAAGCTCGGCTTTATGCAGGACCTTATCCGAGGCATAAAGAAAATTGCTGTGAAGGACGAGCCGATGCCTGCAGTTATAAAGGAAACAGTTGTATCTGCAGCCGCACCCGCAACCACCGCACCTCTTCTGAGACGTGCATTTATGTTCCTCGAGGACAGTGACTGGCAGAACGCTGATGAATATGCCGAAAAGGTGCTCGACCTTGAGCCTGAAAACGCCGAGGCGTACCTTGTTAAGCTTATGGCGGAGCTTAAGGCGCAGAAAAGAGAAAAGCTCAGAAATTGCTCCGTACCTTTTGGCGGCAGAGGTAATTATCAGAAGATTATGCGCTTCGGTTCAAAGGAGCTCAAAGCAGAGCTTGAGGGATATATCCGAAGTATAAATGAGCGTAACAGACTTGAGTCAGAGCGCAGAGAGCTTGAAAGACTGACAGGTATATATAATGACGGCATCAGTAAATTCAAAGCTGCAAAAACCGAGGATGACTTCAGAAAGGCAGAAAAGATTTTTAAAAGCATTCCGGAATTCAAGGATTCTGCAGAATATGTAAAGCGTTGCGGTGAAAAGGCCGAAGAAGCACGAAAAGACGCTATATATGAAAAAGCCTGCAGTGTGTTAAGCGATACCGATAAAATGGAAGGCAAGACGGCCGCCTTAAATAAGGCTCTGACCGATTTCCGTTCTCTTAACGGCTGGCGTGACTCAAAGGCAAAAATAGCCCTTTGCGAGGAAAAAATTAAAGAGATAAATTTTGCCGAAGAAAAGCGCAAGGCTGAAGAAAAGGCAGAGCAGGAACGCAAAGCAAAGGAATTGGCCGAAGCGAAGAAAAAAGCGGTAAAGCGCAATAAAATTATAGCTGCCGTCATAGCAGTAGCTGTTGCAATATCTCTGGTTGTTACTCTGGTTATTATACCAGCAGGTAACAAAAAGAAATACGAAAATAACAAAAAGAAATACGAAAGTGCAGTTGTGCTTATGGAAAGCGGCGAATATTACAAGGCTATCGATATCTTTACAGAGCTTGGCACTTTTGAGGACAGTGTTGATAAGGTTTCAGCGTGCAAGCTGAGTATTGCTTCTGAGCTTAAAGATGCCGGTAACTTTGATGAGGCTATTGCCTTATTAAAAGAAATTGAAGATTACAGCTCAAGCAAGAGCCTGATTGTCGAATGTAATTACGGCAAAGCCGAAAAGCTCTTTGAAGAGGGTAAATATGAGGAAGCTCTTGAAGCTTATGAGTTAGTGGGTTACTATTCAGACGCTAAGAATAAGGCTGCAGAATGTAACTATTTGTTGCTTGAAAAGCAGTTTGAGGGAGCAACAACCGTTGAGGCTGCTATAGCTTTTAGTAAGCTTGCTGCCGAGGAAGATTATCAGCCCGCAAGGGAAAAGAGCCTTGCTCTCTGGGGTGAAATTACAGTAAGAGAAACAGTTTCAGCAGGCTGGAACAACACTGTAGCTCTTAAATCTGACGGCACCGTTGTTGCAACAGAGTATACAGGTGATACTGGTTATTATAACTATTATTACGGCGAGAGTGAAGTTGACGACTGGAAAAACATTATTGCAGTTTCGGCGGGTACCTACAACTCTGTAGGCCTTAAGTATAACGGCACCGTTGTTGCTACAGAGTATATCGGTAGTTATTATGACGGTCAGTGCGATGTAGAGGATTGGACGGATATTGTTGCGGTTTCGGCAGGGTTCTCACACACCGTAGGTCTTAAATACGACGGCACTGTAGTTGCAGTTGGTGACAATGAATATCGTCAATGTAATGTCGGTGGCTGGAAAGATATTATTGCGGTTTCGGCAGGAGTCGACCACACCGTAGGACTTAAATCCGATGGTACCGTTGTTGCAATTGGTGACAATGAATATGATCAGTGCAACGTAAGCGGTTGGACTGATATTGTTGCAGTTTCGGCAGGAAATAACTACACTGTAGGACTTAAATCCGACGGCACCGTTGTTGCTGTTGGTAATAATCTTAGCGGTCAGTGTGACGTTTACGGCTGGACAGATATCGTTGCTGTTGCGGCGGGCTCCATTCATACCATAGGTCTTAAAGCTGACGGCACTGTTGTTGCGGTTGGATATAATGAAAAAGGCCAGTGTAATGTAGGCGGTTGGACGGATATCGTTGCAGTTTCGGCAGGCTACTCCCACACCGTAGGTCTTAAATCCGACGGCACCGTTGTTGCAACAGAGTATATCGGTAGTTATTATGAAGGTCAGTGCGACGTAGAAGGCTGGAAAAATATCAGGCTCCCCTGAAAACAGTGAACAGCATATAAAAGACAGAGGTAACCCCTCTGTCTTTTTGCGTGTTGCACTCCTGCGTCCTCTACGTCGGCTACGCCGCCACCTCCCTAAAGTGTGAGGCAGGGGAAGGCACTCTTACAGTAAAGCTTGGCTTCCCCTTCAGGGGGAGCTGTCCGCAAGGACTGAGGGGGCATATCCCCTTTAGGGGGAGCTGTCCGTAAGGACTGAGGGGGCACTCAACAAATTCCTGCAGGGAATTCACCTGACTACCGGCTACTGACTACTGGCTACTCCTCCTCCACGGTTCCTATAAACCTGTATATTAAAAAATACATAGCTTTATCCTAAAAAAATATGCTGTCACTCTTGAAAGTATGAAAAAAATTTGTTATTATATTCAGTGGTAAAAACAAAACCAATAATATATTCCGAAAGGAGCAATTGAACAACATGAATTATTCACATGAAGTTGAACAGATGTGTACGGTCAAAAAAGGACCGAACCACGGCCCCGCACCCATTCCTCAGGAAGGCTTATGGACAAAGGCTTACGAAATCAAGGATATCTCCGCTTTCACACACGGTGTAGGCTGGTGTGCACCTCAGCAGGGCGCTTGCAAGCTTTCACTCAACGTAAAGAACGGTATCATTGAGGAAGCTCTTGTTGAAACAATCGGCTGCTCAGGTATGACTCACTCAGCTGCTATGGCAAGTGAAATCCTTCCCGGTAAGACAATTCTTGAGGCTCTCAATACAGACCTTGTTTGTGACGCTATCAACACCGCTATGCGTGAGCTCTTCCTTCAGATCGTGTACGGCAGAAGCCAGTCCGCTTTCTCAGAGGACGGTCTTCTCATCGGTGCAGGTCTTGAAGACCTCGGTAAGGGTCTCCGCTCACAGGTTGGTACAATGTACGGTACAAAGGTTAAGGGCGTTCGTTACCTTGAAATGGCAGAAGGCTATGTAACAAGAATGGCTCTTGACGAAGACGATCAGGTTATCGGCTATGAATTCGTTTCTCTCGGCAAGATGACAGACTTCATCAAGAAGGGCGACGATCCCACAACAGCTTATAACAAGGCTATGGGTACTTACGGCAGATTTGCTGATGCTGCTAAGTATATCGATCCCCGTAAGGAATAAGGAGGTAAACGGACATGGCATTATTTGAAAACTATGCAAGAAGAATTGATAAGATTCTTGCTGTTCTTAAAGAATACGGCATTTCTTCAGTTGAAGAATGTAAAGACATCTGCGCAGCTAAGGGTATTGATCCTTACAAGATCGTAGAAGAAACTCAGCCCATCGCTTTCGAAAACGCAAAGTGGGCATACACAGTTGGTTGCGCTATCGCAATCAAGAAGGGTTGCACAAAGGCTGCTGATGCTGCTGCAGCTATCGGTATCGGTCTTCAGAGCTTCTGTATCCCCGGTTCAGTTGCTGACAACCGTCAGGTTGGTCTTGGCCATGGTAACCTCGGCAAGATGCTTCTTTCAGAAGAAACAGAATGCTTCTGCTTCCTTGCAGGTCACGAATCCTTCGCAGCTGCTGAAGGCGCTATCAAAATCGCTCTCAACGCTAACAAGGTCAGAACTCAGCCCCTTCGCGTTATCCTCAACGGTCTCGGCAAGGACGCTGCTATGATCATCTCAAGAATCAACGGCTTCACATACGTACAGACCGAATTTGATCCTTACTCAGAAACTGTTAAGGTTGTTAAGGAAACAGCTTACTCAAACGGTGACAGAGCAAAGGTTAAGTGCTACGGCTCAGACAACGTACCCGAAGGTGTTGCTATCATGAAGCTCGAAAACGTTGG
>JAZUAZ010000220.1:0-7807 GCA_045638245.1 Acutalibacteraceae bacterium
ATTGAGTGCATCGCTTACGTCGGCAAATGCAACAGTGCTTGCGCTGAGGTCAACGAGCATGGTCATTGTAAAGAAGCCTTCCATAACTGTCTGGCTGATGTCGAGTATGTTAATTTTTCTTTCGGCAAGAAGGGTGCATACAGAAGCGATGATGCCTGTTGTGTCCTTACCGATAACTGTGATAATTGCTTTCATGGTGTTATTTCCTTTCGGGTATAATTTTCTATGGTATATTTTATAACTTTAAAGGGATGTTGTCAAGAGATAAAAAGAAAAGCACCCCGAAGGATGCTTTTCGTGTGAGATTTAATAGTGGGATATACCGCAATCACAAACAGGGCTCACTCTGAAAAGTTTGATAATAAAGCGTACTATTTTCCAGATGAAGCCTAAAAATCCGGATTTATGGCAAAGGTGAGTACAGTTATCAACCTTGCTTTCGCCGCAGTTTTCACATACACCTTCAACATAGTTATGACCCTTTGCAGGTGTTTTGTCTCCTGTATAGGTATCCCCGCAAGAGCAGGTGTATGTTGTAAAGCCGCCCTTTTCGCAGGTTGCTTCTGTTTCAGTAGTGCTGTAGTTATGGGGAAGCTTTTCTATTGCTTCTGTTTCAAGGACTTCTTCACACACAGTGCATTCGGTATGCTTTGAGCCCTCTGCAGTGCAGGTGGGAGCGAGGTCGGTTATCCAAGAGGAAGAGGTGTGACCAAGGGCGGGAACCTCATCAGCTGTGTATGTATCATTACAAGAACAGGTATAGGTTGTAAAACCTGGATTGTCACAGGTGGGAGACGTAATTGCTTTTGTATAAGAATGAGAATGATAGTTAGCTTCAAGCTCATCGCTCTCTCCCTCTTTATTATATATAATTTCAATATCGCCTACTGCGTTTTTAATTTCTTCTGTCGCTATTATTTCATTATCTTTAGTAAGAATAATTCTACCATCGGAAATTCCTTTAACCGACAAGCCTTTTTCGGTTTTGGTAGTAGTAATTTCTGTTGAAGAAGCAACACCGGAAACCGTTAACTCTATAGGAGATGAACTGCCGTCAAACGAAACACTATCAACTTGATAACTCTCTCCTAAGACCGAATCAATATTCGTCTCAATAATATTCTCTTCTTCATCAATAGTGATATTAATTTCAGAACTCTTATCAAGTTTTATTTTAATTACATTTTCATTTCCAGCAACCTCTACTTCAGAGTTTTCTTCATCGACATTTGTTATTGTTACAGTTTTACTATTATCAATCCAGTAAAGCTCAGGAGCATCTTTCAAAACTGTTTCGCCATTATTTTCAAACTCAACCTTTATTATATCATTATTTTCCACACTGTATCTATCACTGTTTATGCTTAAAAGAATACTTTCATTACTTAAATATTCTGAAACTGAATTTTCTGCAATCTTATCTATTGTGGAATTATCAATAAAACCATCATTTACATTGAGTGGTTGCATAGTACTTATAAACTTATACGGACCAAAATAATCCAAATTATATCTTATATTACAAGTAGAGCTATTCCACCCAGACAACCCGCTAAATGACCAAGTACCATCAGAATTAACCGTTAATCTTTCATAATCATTCATATTATTAGGATCATCTATTAAAATATCATTTCCATCAATACCAACGGCAAGCACACGATGTCCACCGCTGCCATCTCTTTTTGTCATACCTATAGTAACACCTAAATAATCATTGTTTAGATATTCTCTAACTAGATTATATACAGTTTTTCCATCCGTCCAAACTGTACCGCTACTAAACTCTCTACTAAATTGATAAATGTGAGCGTAGTCAATGAATGCACTAAGATCCAAGCTATATTTTCCAATAGATAAAGCTGATTTATCTGTTAAATTTCTGATACTATAACCGGATGGTAATCCATTATATAAAGAGGCAGTCGTATAAGTCATACCAAAACATACGCCACCCTGTAACCATTTATTTGTAAATAAAGACCAAGCTTTTCCATCGTTATACATCGTTTTAAAATAACCATAGGGTATAACAGAAAAATAATTTTCAAAGTTATAACTATCTTCATAGAAATTATATCCACTTGGAATTTTTTGAGTTTGCGATACTTCGTGATTCTCAATAGCAGTTCTATTCTGTACCACAAAAAGATTATCTTCACTACGATCTGCAGCAACAACGAAAGAGCTAAGTGAGGCATCAATAGCTGTTTTATATCCACTAACTTCATAAATACTAGAATTTCTAGATGTAACATTAACGCTAGTTGAATATAACTCTTTTGAACTTCCAGATTCACATATTCTTATATCAGCTACAACACTACCAAAACCGCCCGACATAGTAAAACTAATACCTATCATTTTTATGTCAAGGCTACAGTCAAAACAGAAGTACTCAATTTTTATCTCTTTCGGGTATTTTACACCGTAAAAATTCAAAATTTGAATTTCGGATGGATACATAGATAAAGTTTCTATCGTTTGTGTTGTTTCGGTGCCATCAGTTGCAACACAAGTAACGAACACATTGTTTACCCCAATCACATTACCTTTTCCTTCTTCAAGGGGTTCCAAATACACATCAGGCTTAATGTAAAAATCAGGCATTTCATTTGTAAAAAAAATCCATTTTCTGACATAATCCGAAAAATCAACCGTAACACTCACATCATACAGTCCCGCCGCATCAGCCCTTATACCTAAATCCGCAAAGCCGTTCAGCGGTGCCGCTGTCATACACATTACCACAACAAGCACTGTGCAAAACAATCTTTTCATCATTTTTCCCATTTCCTTTTCCTCCAAAAATAAAAAGTGTGTGCCAACCGAAGTCAGCACACACGAAAAACGCAGACCTGATCAGCTACCACACCAAATCAAATAATTCACAGATGAAATGCGAATATAGAAGTCTGCATTTTTGCCAAGGCAAAAAAATACACACTCCACCTGTAAAAGAAAATTATTTAATTTGATGTGGTACCTTTAGTTTACCACCATTTTCAGGAAAAATCAACTGTTTGTGAAAGATTTGCCCCCTCAGTCCTTGCTCCTTACCACTAAAAAAGCACCCTCATTCGGGTGCTTTTCGTTATTATTTATACTCAGGCAGCCAGTCCTTGTGAGCCTCAAGAAGCTCATCTACCATTGCGTAGATGTCCTTGATGCTAAGCTCACCGCCAGTGAGGGGGTCCATCATTGCGGCGTTGTAGATGTACTGCTTTTTACCCGTTGCGGCTGCCTCGATTGCAAGAAGCTGAGCGTAAATGTTGCTTGCATTCATAGCGGCAAGCTGAAGGGGTAATTCACCCATATAGCAGGGATTGATACCGTCACCGTCAACAAGGCAGGGCACCTCAACACAAGCATCTGCGGGAAGGTTGGGGATGAGTCCGTTGTTGATTACGTTACCGCCGATTTTGTAGGGCTTGTTGGTAACGATAGCCTCCATAATATATGAAGCGTACTCGTGTGAGCGGGTGTGTGTAACCTTACCGTCAGCAAGAATTTCGTTCTTGTGCTTTTCCCAGCCCTCAATCTGATTCACACAGCGTCTCGGGTACTCATCAAGAGGAATGTTGAATTCCTCAATCATTTCGGGGTATCTTGACTTTATGTAGAAGGAATTGTACTCAGCGTTGTGCTCACTGCTTTCGGTACAATAATAGCCGAGTTTATCGATATAATCAAAGCGAACCATATCCTCGTGCTTTTCGGTTGCATTCTTTTCCTTTGCTCTTCTCTTGATTTCGGGATAGAGGTCATTGCCGTCCTTATCGTAAATTTCAAGAAGCCATGCCATATGGTTTATACCCGCAATACGGTCAACTCTGCCCTCAATCTTATCCTCCATGCCAAGCTTTTTAAGAAGGTCCTTTGAGCAGCCCTGAACACTGTGGCAAAGACCGATTGTCTTTATCTTTGTGTATCTCTGCATATAGCCCGTAAGCATTGCCATAGGATTCGTATAGTTGAGGAACCATGCATCGGGACAAACCTCCTCCATATCATCGGCAAATGCCTTCATCACGGGAATGGTACGAAGGGCGCGCATAATACCGCCGATGCCCATTGTGTCTGCGATAGTCTGACGAAGTCCGTACTTCTTGGGAATCTCGAAGTCAATTACGGTGCAGGGTTCATAGCCGCCCACCTGAATTGCATTGACTACGAAGCGTGCGCCTCTGAGAGCTTCTTTTCTGTTTTCTTCACCGAGATAGGTTGTAATCTTTGCTCTGCCGTCGTTGATGTTTCTGTTTATTGCGCTGAGGATAATCTCAGATTCCTCAAGTCTTTTTGCATCGATATCGTAAAGTGCGAACTCGCTGTCACGAAGCGCCTCTGTGCACATACAGTCGCCGATAACATTTCTTGCGAAAATGGTGCTGCCCGCACCCATAAATGTAATTTTCATCATTTCTACCCCTTGCATATTTTTTTGCTATTTGGTAATATAAGAATAGCACACAATAATGTAAATTACAACACAAAAAATAACTTACGGAGAAAAATTATGAAGGAACTTAAATTTTACGTTATGGCTGACCCTCATTTCTTCGCTTCTGAGCTTGGCTGCAGCGGTGATGAATATGAGGATTTTATGCACTATGAGCAGAAATGCTTTGCTGAAACCGAAAACATAAACAAAAGTGTTTTTGAGTTTCTCGAAAAGGCAGACGAGGCTGATATAGTACTTATCGCAGGAGACCTTATCTTCAACGGTGAAAGAAAAAGCAGTGAGGGATTTCTCAAGCTCCTTTACTCGCTTAAGGAAAGCGGTAAAAAAATCTACGTTGTTACCGCAGACCACGACTTCAAGTGGAAGGACGGAGAAACCTTTGCCTTCGGTGAAAATGGCAGATACTCCCCCGACAGACTCGAAAGACACGAGCTTCCCGAAATTTATAAGGATTTCGGCTTCGGTGATGCGATAGCCCGTGATGATGAAAATCTTTCCTATGTTGCTCAGCTCAGTGAGGATGTACGCCTTCTCGCTCTTAATTGCGACTTCAAGGAAAAAGGAAAATACGTTTTCAGAAAAGAGCAGTGGGACTGGATTGAGAAGCAGGCAAAAAAAGCACGTGAGGATAATCAGACACTGATTGCTATGTGCCACTACCCCATTCATCCCGGACAGCCCTTATTCTCAATTATTTCACCTATGGTAATCAAGGACGCTTACGAATTCGCCTCTTTCCTTGCCGACAACGGAGTACATCTTCTGTTCTCGGGTCATATGCATAACCAGAGCATAAATCTTCTCGAAACTGAAAAGGGCAACAAGTACTATGAAGTAACAACGGGTGCAATAATCGCTGACCCCGCCTTTATAAGACACGTTACTCTCAAGGAGGGTTCCGCAGTTATAAAGAGCATTGCCACCCCTGATTTTGAGTGGGATACCAAAGGCAAGAGTTGCAAGCAGTACCTTGCGGATATGTTTGACAGAATGATTGTAAACGTGCTGACAGATATGCGTGACGATACAATCAGAATGATGAACAAATTCCACCTTGAGGACAAAGGTTCAACTAAAAAAATCCTCGGTATTGCAGGTAAATTCGTCTGCAGTGTAAAGGTCGGTACTATGGCTAATATGCTTTGCATAAAGTGTGACAAGAGTATAAAGAAGGTAAGAGTGCTCGACTATGCAACAAATCTCGTAAGAGGTGCCTTCGAAGGCAATCAGAGCTACACCGAGGGCACTCCCGAGGGCGACGTGTTCTTAAGACTGCTCAGAAGAATAAAACCAATTCTCGGAAAAATTGATGTAAAGGGCTGGGACGGCAAAAAAGCTGACCTTTACGAAATTCTCAAGCACACAGCAGGAAATTACGAAATTGACGATTATAATGCAGAGCTTAAATTCTGATAAGAAAGCATTGACTAACCCTACTTAATGTGTTAAACTTATAAAGTATGAAACAGTATATTTTTAAGTTCATAAAACAAAGACGCACCTTGATTATCATTATTGCAGCATTTTCACCGGTATATCTGCTTGTCGGTTGCCCGCTCAGGTTTCTCACAGGCTTTTGCTGTCCCGGTTGCGGAATGAGCAGAGCGGTTTTATCATTAGTATGCTTCGACCTTGAAGCATCACTGCATTATCACCCTCTTGTGCTTATTCTCCCGATAGCTGCTGCAGTGTATTTTTTAAGGCGCAGAATACCGAAAAAGCTTATGATAATACTGTGTGTAGCCGCACTACTGCTTTTTCTTGCCGTATATATCATCCGTCTTACGGGCGACAGTACGGTGGTCTATTGTGACTTAAGCAGAGGTGCTTTATACAGGTTGTTTCATAAAACATAAACAAAGGAGATATTAAAATGTCAGCAGTAAGAACCTTTCAGGTAGCAAAAGACAAAAACATCAACGTTATTACAAATTCAATAGTTCAGACTCTCTCTTCTCAGGGATATAACTGTATTCCTCAGCCCATGGGTCCTCAGGCTTGTATGATCACCGTTTCAAAGGATAACGACGGTATTCAGAACATAATCGGCCTCGGAATTGAGTGTAAGGTAACTCTTAACCTCAACGGCACAATGCTCAACGTTTCAATCGACAGCGAATGGACAAACAAGATCCTTGCAATAGCAATAGGCTGGTTCTTCTGTCTCGTTCCTTTCATTACAGGTATTATCGGTGCTGCAAATCAGAATTCTCTTCCTGAGAAGATTTTTACAGCAATCAATATCGCAACAAATCCCTACGGTAATCCTGCACCCTTCCAGCAGGCTCCTTTCCGTCAGGCTCCCTATCAGCCTGCACCCTTCCAGCAAGCTCCCTATCAGCAGACTCCTTATCAGCAGCCTCCCGTGGTTAATCCCAATCCCGTACAGCCTCCTGTTCAGCCTCCTGTTCAGGCTCCCGCAAATGAGGATAACACACTTGATGAGACAGTTCGTCTCCACTATCCTTCAGAAGACCAGAACTCTTAACAGATACAGCAAAAAGCAAGTCGGCTATCACCGACTTGCTTTTTTATATAAAATCTTCTATTTTTCGTGCATCATTGTAGCCTTGCTCATAAAGCTTGCATATCGCCTTACTGTCAGTGTTAAGAGTAGTCATACCGTGAAGCTCTGAAGGTTCAATAACAAGCACCTTACCCTCTTTTTCCCACTGAGAGATTTTATCAAAAATCTCACCGCACCGCTTATGAAGATTTTTCATAAGAGAAAATACTTCCGGATATCTTCTGAGTCTTGCAGAAAGCACCTTCGTTGCCAACAAGGGCTTACAGTAATCCTCTCGGGGCTTGGTGAGCACAAGAATAACCTTGTCATAGCCTTCATCAAAAGCTTTCTGAACGGGTATCGGGTCTGCTACTCCCCCATCAACGTAAAGTTCACCGTTCAAAGTGACAGGCTTACATACACCCGGCATACAGCAGCTCGCCTTGAGTACGGTATAATCATCCTGCTTCATAGCGGTCTTTGAAAAGTATTCAGCACCGCCGTCACTTACCCTTGTTGCAACGGCAAGGAATTTCATATCCGACCTGAGGGCAGATGCAAAATCAAGAGGATTTTCACCGTCACTGTTGCTAAGCTCCGAATATATATAGTCAAGACCAATATATGAGCCTTGCTTTAAGAGATTTCCGAAGCTCATATATTCCTTTCTTTTGGGATACTCACGGTAAAACTCAAGAGTACGGCCTCTCTGACCTGCTATATAGGTTATGAGATTTGCCGAGCCTGCGGAAACACCGATACAAAGGTCAAATTTTATCCCTTTGTCGATAAGGTAATCATACACTCCGCTCGAGTATACCCCCCTCATACCGCCGCCT
>JAZUAZ010000221.1:0-19969 GCA_045638245.1 Acutalibacteraceae bacterium
GACATGGCTACGATCCGACTTATTTTGAGGCCTTTGGACCGCTTGTTGTTTTCCACAGCTTGAGTTCCGCCCCTCCCCGTGAAAGTGCAGAAAAAAGAACGACCCCAACGGGGTCGAGCTTTTCTTGCGAAAGAGCGACTAAAAGTAGTATAAATAGGGGTAAGAAAGACTAAAAGTAGTGTAAACCAGCTCTGATTTACCGATCCAACTTTTTGAATATTTCAAGAATACAGTATTCTCCACGCTCCGTCCATTCTTCAGACAAGTATTTTACCATGTAATCATGTGCGGATTTCCAATCATCAAACAATCCATTGTCGTTCAACTTGCTAAACTCAGGCATAAAGAGTACGCCTTCTTTATCGCAGCCATGCCAACGGCAAATAAACATACAATCACAAATAATGGAGAAGCTGCCGGAATAATCGCAAGGATATGATATATCATAACCAATAAATTGGTAACCCTCAGGGCTAGCATGGTTTGTTCCAATATTGCGCACCCAAATCAGTTCGAAATTATCGGATTCCTCGAACAAAGAAACAAACTGTAATGCGGTGCTTTCCGTTTGCATTAGTTCATCTGCAAAATTGAAATCATCGAGAAACTTTTTAGAAAGGTGTTTTTGTAAGTCTGTAAGTTTTTTGCGGTGTTTATCCCCTAAATCAAGTCCCATTCTCCCTGTTCCGTTATAAGTCTTATCGGGTTGATCATCATATGGAAGTGCATATATTTTAAGAGGCTGTTTTCTAAAACGGGGCAATTCCTCAGCATACAGTACATTATATTTCTTTACTGTTACAAATTGGGCAATATCATATATCTCTTTTTCTGTTATACACCCTGTTTCATAACACTCATAGCAAATATTTTTCAATAATTTCACCACCTTTTTGAATATTATATCACATAAGCATCTCTTTTTCAACAGAACACAAAAAAACCTCTCTTGTCTTGGTAGACAAAAGAGACTTTCTTTCTGCAGCTGGAAACGTGACTCGAACACGCGACCTGCGCATTACGAATGCGCTGCTCTACCAACTGAGCTATTCCAGCAGGCCGTGAAGTGTATTATACACTAAAGTTTCGGAATAATCAAGATAAAGTTTGAAAAATTGCGCAATCCCCAATTCGCAATTCGCAATCGCGGGTTAAAGTTCAATAACCTACTCGGCTGTTCCCGCCAATTTTATGTTCTTTAATTTTCAACAAAAATAAAGGTATCCTTCATATATAGCCTTTTGATAATAATTGTAAAAGTAACCTTATGGGGCGGGTAGAACCTTTCTGTTTTATTCTTGTTCCCCGCGATTGCGCATTGCGAATTGCGAATTGCGCATTGAAAAAGCCGCCCTCGGGCGGCTTTTTTTACGGTGCTTTTTTTACTATCTGTCTTACATCCTTGCCGCAGAAGGCGAGGGGATAATAATATCCGAGAATGCGGGATGCGGTGCGCTGAGTGTATTTTTCCTCAAGCTCCTTTGCAGTACAGTTCGTGCTGATAATTGTGGGAAGCTCTGCGAGAATTCTGCTGTTGATGATATTGTAAAGCTCAGCCTTTGTAAACTGAGTTACAAATTCGCATCCCAAATCGTCAATTATGAGAAGGTCGCTCTTAAGAAGGTCCTCACGTATGCTTTCGCCGCTTGTATCACGTCCGAAGTGCTCGTTTTCAAGCTTACTCATAATATTATGGGCACTGTCATAGAAAACGCTGTAGCTTTTATCGAGTACTGCACCTGCGATTGCAAGAGAAAGGTGGGTTTTGCCGAGACCTGTTGAGCCGAGCATAATTATACTGGAACTTTTAGTTGAAAAATCTGCGGCATAGCTTTTGCAGAAGGAAAGCACGTTAGTCATATGCTCTCTCTGATTTACGCCGAGGGCTTTATCCGTAACATCGGGATAGTTATTCACGTTGAAGGATGTGAAGGAGTGTTTACTGAGGTTTGCTCTTTCTTCAAGCTCGGCACGGGCGGTCTTTCTGATAAGCTCCATATAGCAGGGGCAGTACCTTCCGTCGTGAGAGCCTGTATCCTTGCATACGGGACAGCTGTAAGGTACATCAAGATAATTTTCACTGAAACCTGCTTTTTTCAGAAGCTCCGCTTTCTTTTCCTGAGCCTCAAGACTCTTTATGGAAAGCTTTCTTACAAACTCGCCTGCATCGGCACCCATACCTACGGCTCTTATTACCTCTGCACCGTAGGATGCAATCTCACGCTCAAGTGCAAATATCTCGGGACACCTCATAATTACCTGACTGTGTCTCATTTCCTGCTGTCTTTCTGCCTCAAGACGGCGTGCGTTCATTATTTCCTTTGCGGTGATGTATACACTTTTTTTGAAAGCCATCGGTTCACCTTCTTTTCTGTCAGTTGTTTTCTGTCTTTTTAAACGTTAAGCTTACTGCTTCCTTCATAAACAGGTCGATATCATAGGAAGCCTCGTTTTCTTCCTTCTTCTCTGTCTTTGAAGGCTTTGTACCGTTTTTCTTAGCCTGCTTTGCCTGCTCCCACTGCTCCTCGTGGCGCTTTATGTCCTCGGGGGTGCGTACGCCCTTTGAGGCCCAGTTTCTTATAACGGTATCCATATATTTCATATTCATTTTGCCCGTACGGTCGATAGACTCCTCGTAGGCATAGAATATCATTTCAACAGTATAGCCCAGCTCCTTTGTCCAGCCTGTAAGGAAGCGTCTCTGCTTTTCCGTGGGATGTCTGTTTGTGATTTCAGTCATGCTGCGAAGCTTGTCCCATGCTTCGTCGACAACGGTGTGCTCCTCTATGTAACGGTTTACACCCTCTATGGTGTCGATGCCGAGCTCACACCAATGCTTTGCAAGGGTAGTTATCTGTTTCATACCGTCCTTTTTCTGTGAAACACAGTATTCAATTGCCATTATAATTATCTCAAGGGGGAGACCGTAGCCGTCGTGAAGCATAAGAAGTGTGGACTGACCCTCGTAACCGAAGGGCTTGCCGAGAGAAGCCTGAGCTTGCTGAAAAAATGCGGCAAGCTCGGTGGAATCCTTAAGTCTTGCGGCTACCTCCTCGTGGCTGGGCTTTGATATGAATATCTCGGGTACTGTTTTTTCAGGCTCTGCGTGAGCTTCAGTCTTAACCTCGGGAGCCTTTTGTACCGTTATCTGAGCAATGGGAGAGGGCTCCTCATTTTCTCTGAGCACGAGACCTCTTTCAAGCCAGAAAATCATAGCATCCTGTACGTCCTCCTTATCGAGACAGAGAGCCTCTGCCATTTCCTCGGTGGTGACAGGACGAAGATTTCCATAACGAAGCAGGTACAGCAGAGATTTGAGCTGTACCACACTTGCAAGGCGTATATTATTGTCAACAAGACTGTTGGGAACGGCAAAAATGCCGTTGAATGATATAGGGTTGATTTTGAAGTTCATTGGATCTCCGGAATATATTTTTATAGGGAACGGTAACAGATGTGCCGAAGGCACATTCCTGACTACTGGCTACTGACTATTGGCTACTCAAACCGCAGTATTTCGGTATCAGTACTTACCTAAATACTTATCGATTTCCCACTGGGAAACACGGGTGGTGTATTCGTTCCATTCCTCGAATTTTGCTTCCACATATTTACCGTGTACGTGTTCACCTACAGCATTCTTTGCGAATTCACTGTCTCTGAATTCTCTGATTGCTTCACGGAGGTTTTTGGGAAGGGAGTGGATATCTGCTGCCTTTCTCTGTGCGGGAGTAAGGTCAAAAATATTTGAATCCTTGGGCGGGGGAGGAGTCATATCCTTCTCTACGCCGTCAAGACCTGCCTGAAGGGCTGCCGCCATAGCAAGATAGGGGTTTGCTGAAGGATCGGGATTACGAAGCTCAACACGTGTACCTGAGCCTCTTGCGGTAGGAATACGGATAAGAGGACTTCTGTTTTTTGCACTCCATGCTATGTAAACGGGAGCCTCATAGCCGGGAACAAGTCTCTTATATGAGTTTACAAGAGGATTTGTAAGAACGGTAATTTCCTTGATGTGGCTCATAACACCTGCAATGAAGTTATATGCGGTGGAAGAAAGACCTGCAGGGTCCTTTTCATCGCAGAATACGTTTTTGCCGTCCTTGAAAAGTGAAATATTTATATGCATACCGCTGCCGCATTCACCGTAGATGGGTTTGGGCATAAAGGTAGCGTGAAGATTGTGCTTGTTTGCGATGTTCTTTACCACGTACTTGAAGGTCATAACATTATCTGCAGTACGGAGAACTTCGTCGTACTTGAAATCTACCTCGTGCTGAGCGATGGCGTTTTCGTGATGTGATGCTTCGATTTCAAAGCCCATCTTTTCAAGGCAGAGACAGATATCACGTCTGCATATTTCGCCTCTGTCAACAGAGCCGAGGTCAAAGTAGCCGCCCTTGTCAAAGGTATTGGTTGTAGCTTTTCCGTTCTGATCGAGGTGGAAAAGGAAAAATTCACATTCGGGACCTACGAAACAGGTATAGCCCATATCTGCAGCCTTCTTTATTGCGCGGCGAAGCACGTATCTGGGGTCGCCCTCGAAGGGAGTACCGTCGGAGTTGTAAACATCGCAGATGAGTCGTGCTGTTTTGCCCTCGTCATTATCCCAGGGGAGAATAACAAAGGAGTCAAGGTCGGGATGAAGGCACATATCGCTTTCTTCGATTCTTACGAAGCCGTCGATTGATGAGCCGTCGAACATGCAACGGTTGTCAAGAGCCTTACTGAGCTGACTTGTTGTGATGATTACGCTCTTGAGCATACCGAGAATATCTGTAAACTGAAGACAGATAAAGTTCACCTTTTCTTCTTCTATAATACGGATTATGTCCTCTTTTGTATATCTTGCCATTTTTATGCTCCTTTCTTTTCTGAAAGAAAATAAGTTATCAATTTAATATATCATCAGTTGCGGATTTTGTCAATTCACAATTTTATGTATTTTTATATGCATAAGCCTCCGTCAACGGTGACGGTCTGACCCGTGATAAAGGATGCCTTATCTGAAACGAGAAAGGCAACGAGCCCTGCAACGTCCTCGGGAGTACCTACACGCATAAGAGGTGTTGCATCAACGATTTCTTTTACTGCGGTTTCGTCAAAGGAGCAGTTCATTTTTGTATCAATGTAGCCGGGAGCTACACAGTTGACGTTTATACCCGAGGGGCCGACTTCTTTGGCAAGAGCCTTTGTAAAGCCCACGAGAGCTGCCTTTGAAGCACTGTAATGTACCTCGCATGAGGCACCTGCAATTCCCCACATAGAGGAAATATTGATAATCTTGCCGTAGCGGTTATTTATCATTGAGGGCAGAATTGCCTTTGTAAGCTCCATAGCGCTCATAAGATTTACTTCAAAAAGCTTTCTCACCGTTTCACTGTCGGCAAGCTGAAAAAGCTCCTGATAAGCGACACCCGCATTGTTGATAAGTATGTCAACTCTGCTGCAGAGGGAGAGAGCCTCTTTGCCGAGCTTTTCCGCTTCTGAAGGTACGGAAAGGTCAGCCTTAAGTGTGTGTACAACGACACCGCAGAGAGAGACTATTTCATTTTTCAGCGAGAGTATGCTTTCTTCACTGCTGTTGTAGTGAAGAATCAGGTTACAGCCGTCTTTCGCAAGCTCCCTTGCGATTGCGGCACCGATACCGCCGCTTGCACCTGTTATTAAAGCGTATTTTTCCATAAGTTACTCCTTTGTTATAAAGGGAATCAGGGAACGGGGCAATAACTCAAAGCACCTGAAAGGTGCTCCCCCTGACTACTGACTACCGGCTACTGACTACTAATTACTTGCCCACGCAGAACTGTGAGAATACCTCGTCTACAACGGCTTCCTTGGCTTTTTTGCCCGTAAGCTCGAGAAGAGCCTCGATAGCCGAATCAATGCAGACGTTTACGGCATCCATAGTTACTCCCATGGCGATACCGTCAAGAGCCTCGTCGATTGCCGAGAGTGCGGAAAGAGCGTTTCTTCTCTGCCTTTCCGTTGCAAGCATAGCCTGAGTGGTATCTATTTTGTCTGTACCGAGAAGAGACTCGACCTTTTCTGTAAGCTCCTTCATACCGTCACCGTTCTGCGCACTGACATAAACGACGTTTTTTATTGAGCTTTCAATGAAGTCTGTATCTGCTTCTGAGGGAAGGTCTGTTTTATTTATGATTGCGATAACATTTTTGTTTTCGCAGAGAGAAAGTATTTCTTTGTCATAGTCATCAAGTCCCGATGAGCCGTCGAATACGGCAAGGACGAGAGACGCTCTTTCTATACGGCTTTTTGCCATATCAACACCGATGGCTTCAACCACGTCATCGCTTTCTCTTATACCGGCGGTGTCTGCAAGACGAAGCACCACCGAGCCAAGACGTACCGTTTCTTCAACAATGTCACGGGTAGTGCCTGCGATATCTGTTACTATTGAACGGCTGTAGCCCGAGAGCATATTCATAAGTGCGGATTTTCCTACGTTGGGTTTACCTACGATTGCCGTGTCAACGCCCTCGCTGATTGCCTTTCCCGAGTCAAATCGGTCGAGAAGTGAAGCAAGCTCATTGCGTACCGCAGAAAGACTTTCACCGAGAACTGAAAAATCCAGGTCGGGGATATCCTCGTCGGGATAGTCAACCCATGCGCCCATGTGAGCTGAAGCTGAGAGAAGTACGGAGCAGAGGGAATCGATTTTTTTGCTCAGAGCGCCCTCGAGGGCAGTAAGGGCAACCTTCATTGCGCTTTCGTTACGTGCGCCGATAAGGTCCATAACTGCTTCCGCTTCGGAAAGGTCAAGCTTTCCGTTAAGGAAGGCACGCTTTGTGAATTCGCCCGCCTCAGCAGGCCTTGCACCTGCATCGAGTACTGCTCTTAAAATACGGTTGGTAACATAAATACCGCCGTGGCAGGAAATTTCAACGGTGTCCTCGCCCGTATAGCTTTTCGGGGCGCGGAAAACCAGAGCCACACACTCGTCAAGAGGCTGACCGTCACTTACTGCCTTGCCGTGAGCGGCACAGTAGCCCTTAAGTAAAGAAAGGGGCTTTCCCGAGGTGGGTACTATTATTTTGTCTGCGATTGATATTGCATCATCGCCTGAAATTCTTATTACGCCTATACCGCCCGCACCTAAGGGAGTGGATATGGCTGCTATTGTGTGAGACACAGCTTTCACCTCCGGTGAAAAAATGAAGTATCCGCTTTGCGGATATGAAGTTTGCCTTGCGGCAAATGAAGTTGCTTGGCAATGAAGTGTTCATCCCCGGGGGATAAATATTAAGGTCGCGGGGGAGGGCTGTCACGAAGTTACGCAGAGGGCTACAACAAATTCCCGCAGGGAACCCACCTGACTACTGGCTACTGACTACTGACTACTTAACCGCCCGCCTATCTATTTTTATCTTCTTAACAGCTTAATTGCCTTAATCTTTGCCTGTCTTGCGGCGGGAGCGAGCTTTGCGTAGGAATAATACTTCATCTTATTGCCTACGAGTACATATTCACCGATAAATTCGTGATAGTCTGATGAAAAGCTCTTTTTGAAATCGTATATTCCCTTGAAGTTGTCAAGGGGTATCATCTCACCGAGAGTGCCGTCCTCGTTAAGGGCGGGAGTTTCAACCTTTACATAGCCGAGGTCGTGAATGTCACAGCCTCTTGCGATGCTTTCCTTAAGTCTGAGATAGTTGAGGTAGTGGCTTGAGCGGGAGTTGTTTCTTATAACATTTCTTGTTCCGCCGAAAAGGCATGAGCCCATACCCGCATAGTATATTGAAAGACCGCCCGCTACACAGATGCGGTTATCCTTTGTGAATTCCTCAGCCTCTGCCATTCTCTTATCAAAATGCTCGGTCTGCTTGTCGGCACTGTCGATGATTTCCTGAAGCTGACGCTTCTTTTTCTCGTGAGCACCCTCAAGCTGAGAAAGAGCCTCTTCCTTTTTCTGAAGTCTTTCAGCCTGGAGCTTTCTGTCAATTTCTTTATCGTAATAAACGAGCTTAAGGTCACTGTGTCCTTCAAATTCCTTGAGAAGCTTGAGACAGTAGTCACCGTTTCTTTCAACGAAGCTGTCTCTTTCGCTTGTGTCACGCATAACTGCCATAAAGTCCTCCATAATCGAAGGGTCCTTTTCTATATCCTCAGCGGTGAAGGTCTTTGCAATGAGACCTCTCTGTTCACCGATTCTTATACTGTAGCGTACACCCTTATCACATTTCTTGAGAATTTCCTCAGCAGTGAAGCTCTTTTCTCCGTTTTTAAGAGGAATGAAAAGCTGTACGGGCTGCTTGTAGGTATAGTTTTCGATTGAGGTGTTGAGCTCATAGCCCATAGAGGTAAGGGTATTGTGCATCTTATGCCCTTCTTCTTTATCCTCACCGTTGATACGAAGGGATATCATCGGGTCTGTGATGAAGCAGGTAGCACCGCTTTTCTTCATTTCGCCTTTTATAAAGGCAGTGAATTCCTCTAAAAGTGCAGTGTTGCTGTAATCGCAGACCATACCGCCCGATGCATACCAGATTTTACCTGCCACGGGGAGACTTCTTTCCATAACAAGTGCGGCAAGCACCTGAGTGCCTGTTTCATCAAATCCGCCGTAGTAACGGCAGTTCCAGGTTGTTTTTACGTTCTGCCAGCGGGAGCACTGAATGTACTGACCGCCGTTATTGCAGATAAATTCGTCATAAGCCTTCAGGTCCTCCTGAATTCTGAAAGTATACATAAATCAGTCCTCTTTTCTCATTTCGAGTCCCTTCATTACTTCTTCTCTTTCGTTGAAGGGAATTTTCTGTCCGTTTATTTTCATATAGTTTTCATGACCCTTGCCGGCAAGGATGATAATATCCCCGCTTTTTGCTTCTTTCATAGCGTAGTGTATGGCTTCGGCTCTGTCGGGAATTATAACATACTCACCCTTGCAGTAGGATGCGATTTCCTCACAGATTTTTCTCGGGTCTTCACTGTCAGGGTCGTCACTTGTGATGATTGTAAGGTCGCTCATTTCACCCGAAACAGTACCGAGCTCCTCGCGGCGGCATTCTGTTCTTCCGCCTACCGAGCCGAAAAGGGAAATTATTCTGTTATGCTCATAGCTTTCTGCTGTTTCAATGATGCTTTTAAGGCTTACACCGTTGTGAGCGTAGTCTATTATAACGGTAAAGTCCTCACCTGTTTCAACTATTTCGCCTCTGCCTTTTACAAAAACAGACTCGAGCCCTTTTTTATAATTCTCTTTGTTCAGCTTCATATCCTCGCAGATCGCAATTGCAACAAGGCTGTTATAGGTGTTCACGTCACCGGGAAGAGCAACGCAGTAGCGATCTTCTCTGCCGTTGCAGACTGCTTCAAAGCTCATGGCAAGACGGTTGCCGAGTTTTTCCTTGCACATTGAGGTAAGACGGAAATCCGCACTTCTGTCACTGCCGTAAGTGAGTACGGGACAGGTGCAGGTGTCAATAACCTTCTCTGAGAAGGGATCGTCAATATTTATAACCGCTTTTCTGCACATAGGGAAAAGTTGAGTTTTCCAGAAGGCATATTCCTCGAAGGAATCGTGCTCGTTGGTACCGATGTGGTCGGGATAAAGATTTGTAAATACACCGTAGGCAAATTCCGTACCCTCGACACGGTGTGCTTTGAGGCCGAGAGAGGAAACCTCAATAGCCGCCGCTTTACAGCCTCCGTCAGCCATAAGACGCAGCATCTTCTGCAGCTCATAGCTTTCGGGTGTAGTGTTCACCGTGGGAAGTACGGTATTACCGTAAAACGCTCCTACCGTACCGATGATGCCGCACATCACGCCTGCTTCTTCAAGAGCGAATTTTACTATATGTGCAACAGTTGTCTTTCCCTTAGTACCTGTGATACCGATAACAGCAATTTCCCTTGACGGGTTGCGGAAAAAATTACAGCTCATTTTTGCAAGAGCGGAGCGGGTGTTATCTGTTTTGATTACAAGTGCATCTGCGGGGAGGTCAATGTCCTTACTGCAGACGAAAACACGGCTGCCCTTGTCATAAGCACTGCGGGCATATTTGTGTCCGTCAGCAAAGGCACCCTCGAGACAGACAAAAACAATATCCTCGCCTGCTTTTCTCGAATCGTAAGCAATATCCTTTATATCAATATCGGAAAGGCTTTCCGTGTCGCAGGAAATACCCATGAGAATTTCATTCAGCTTCATACATTACCACTCCATACCTCGCCGTCTTTAAGAAGAGCCTTCTGTTTCTTTACTTCAGCTCTTTCTTCCTTCCATGCTTTACGTCTTTCCTCTTTACCTTTGCCGTAAAGACCTACCTTACGGAAAGCCTCGGCAAACATCGCAATAAGACATCCTACGGTGCCGACGATAAGGTCTACCATCGTATCGGTAAGACCATAGGCTTCGGGAATCTGACCGTGCTGCATTGTAAAGCCGTAAAGGCGGTCCATTGTGAATTCGTAAAATTCCCAGCCGACAAGAATTGCAACGCCGAAGCCGAGACCGAACATAGCCTGAACCGAAACCTTGAGAGGATGCTTTTCACCCTGCATGAGTCCGCAGAGAATAAAGCCGCCGGTTGTGGCAAGGTAGCCTGCAAAACAGTGCTCAGGAATATCTATGCCTGTAAAATCGGTACGTGAGTTGAGGGTGGTGCCCACAACGCAGCCGAAGCAGATAAAGATATTAAGCATAGTCTGCAGATAGCTCGGGAGCTTCTTGATGAAGGTTTTTCCGGGAGCAAACTGAAAGATATCCCAGAGATGTGTAAAAATTATAGCAAAAGATGCCTGAACAAAATCTGATGTATAACCGTAAAGAAGTCCCCACACACCCCAGATAAAAAGGGCAAGTCGGCAGCCCCACCAGATAAACTGTTCGGATTTTGATATGGGAGGAATTTTGTTGAGTTTTTTCATATAAAGAACCTTTCCTGTCTTAAAAATCTGTAATAAGGGGTATAATCCATAATATTATATCATAAGGGTACGCTTTTGGCTATATCTTAAGCGAAATTTGTTAAGAATAAATTATTGTTGACAAAGACAGAAACGGGTGGTATAATCCGATTGACATATAAATATTACTAGGGGTGCTGATTTTCATCGGCTGAGATTATACCCATAACCTGATGCGGATAATACCGACGTAGGCTGTGTAAGAGTTGAATTATAAGTACCCGCAGTTTTTCTTGCGGGTATTTTTATTTGCCGGCAGAAGGCTCTTTGTAATCACCAAGGTATTTTTGTATGTGATATTACAACAGAAAGGAGTTTTCTTATGAAGGCAAGTGTTGCAATTCAGGTGCTTCCCGATACGGACAGCACCGAAAAGCTCATTTATATTGTTGACAGAGTAATAGAGTATATTGCTTCAACGGGACTCAGATATTTTGTAGGTCCCTTTGAGACAACAATAGAGGGCGACAGCTACGATGAGCTTATGGAAATAGTGAAAAACTGCCAGAAGGTAGCCCTGAAGTCGGGCTGCAGCAGTGTGAGCGCATACGTTAAAATCCGCTACAATGAAAAGGGCGTGTTGACAATTGACGAAAAAACTTCAAAGCATAATAAATAAGGTGGCTCCGCTTGTTTCAATAGCGGTGCTTATGCTCCTGTGGTTTTTTGTAAGTGAAAGGGAGCTTATCGAAAGCTATATGCTGCCGTCACCCAAAGCTGTGAGCAAGGCTTTTGTCGGTGAAATGCCCATACTCCTGGAGCATACTCTCGTTACGGTGCAGGAGGCAATATACGGTCTTCTTATAGGTATAGCCTTCGCTTTTGTTGTTGCAGTGATTATGGATGCGGTACCGTTTCTCAGAGCGGCACTTTATCCCGTGCTTGTTATAAGTCAGACTATACCCACAATAGCGATTGCACCCCTCCTCGTACTGTGGATGGGCTTTGATATGACGCCGAAAATCACTCTTGTGGTGCTCACAACCTTTTTCCCTATAGCTGTGTCACTGCTTGACGGTTTTCAGAGTGCGGATAAGGATGAAATCAACCTTCTTCGCAGTATGGGTGCGGGCAGACTGCAGATATTCCGTCATATAAAGCTTCCCGGTGCGGGAGAGCAGTTTTTCTCGGGTCTTAAGGTCTCCGCTTCCTATGCAGTTGTAGGTGCGGTTATATCCGAGTGGCTTGGAGGCTTCGAGGGTCTCGGTGTATATATGACGAGAGTAAAGCAGGCATATGCCTTTGATAAAATGTTTGCAGTTATAATACTCATATCTCTGCTTTCACTCATACTTATGGCAATTGTAGCCCTTCTTAAAAAAATAACTATGCCTTATCTTGATAAATAAAGAAAGGAAGATTTATATGAAAAAAGTATTATCCTTAATACTTACCTTAACAATGCTTTTCTGTTTGTCTGCCTGTGGTGGAAAAACGGATACCGACGGACTTTATGAAATAACCCTTTGCCTTGACTGGACACCCAACACCAACCATACGGGATTTTTTGTAGCAGATGCTCTCGGTTATTATGAAGAGGCAGGTATAAAAATAAGAATAGTTCAGCCTCCCGAGGATGGCGCAGAGCTTATGACCGCATCGGGTCAGGCACAGTTCGGCGTTTCCTTCCAGGATACCCTTGCAGGTATTTATACAAGACAGCAGTCAATGAAAATTACTGCCGTTGCGGCTCTTCTTCAGCATAATACCTCGGGTATTATCTCAAGAAAGGGCGAGGGTGCTCATACCCCCGCAGGTCTTGAGGGAAAGAGATATTCTACCTGGAACGGCCCCATTGAGCTTAAAATAATAGAGGAGCTTATGACAAAGGAAGGCGCGGATTTCAACAAGCTTCAGCTTATTCCCAACATTGTTACAAACGAAGCAGCGGCTCTTAAAAATAAGGATACCGATGCAATATGGATATATTACGGTTGGGCGGGTATATCCTGCAAGGAGCAGGGACTTGACTTTGATTATTTCGAATTCAGGGATATAGACCCCGTGTTTGACTACTATACTCCCGTGCTTATTGCAAATGACGAGTTTCTTAAGGCTGAGCCTGAAAAGGCAAGAGCCTTCATTGAGGCTACAAAAAAAGGCTATGAGTACGCAGCTGAAAATCCCGAAAAGGCAGCTGAATATCTCATATCGGGTGACACCACAGGCTCGCTCAGAGGCAGTGAAGCATTTGTCACCGCAAGTCAGAGGTGGATGTCAGAGCAGTATATCGCCGACGCAGAGAGCTGGGGCGTATTTGACGGTGACCGCTGGGATAATTTCTACACATGGCTTTATGAAAATGAGCTTATTGAAAGTCCTATAGCAAAGGGCTACGGTTATACAAACGAATATTTAAGGTGACTTATATGAAAAAGCTTGTCGCTACGGATATATCTGTGGCTTATGACGATGAAAAAATAATAGAAGGTGTATCGCTTACCCTCGACGAAGGAGAGCTTGTGTCCCTTTTAGGTGTAAGCGGAAGCGGAAAGACTACGGTTTTTAACGTACTTTCGGGGCTTCTGAAGCCACAGACGGGTAAGGTGCTTCTCGACGGCAGGGATATAACCGGCGAGCCGGGAAATGTCAGCTATATGCTGCAGAAGGACCTGCTTCTCAGACACCGTACTGTCATTGATAATGTGAGTCTGCCCTTGATTATAAAGGGTATGAAAAAGAAAGAGGCGCGGGAAAAGGCAAGGGGCTTCTTTGCCGACTTCGGCCTCGAGGGTACGGAAAAAAAGTATCCGAGGGAGCTTTCTGGCGGTATGAGACAAAGGTGCGCTCTGCTTCGTACTTATCTTACGGGGGCAGAGGTAGCGCTTCTCGACGAGCCCTTCAGCGCACTTGATACCCTGACAAAGGCGTCCGTCCACCGCTGGTATATGGATATTATGGAGAAGATAAAGCTTTCCACTGTTTTTGTCACTCACGATATTGATGAGGCGGTATTGCTTTCCGACAGGGTGTATATTCTTTCGGGAAAGCCCGGGCAGATAACCGATGAAATCAAAATAGATCTCCCGAGACCGAGAGATCCGCTCAGCGACGAGTTTATAAGGTATAAGAGAGAGATTGTAAGCAAAATAGTATAACTTATTATACAACAAAAACGGTTCGGAAAATCCGAACCGTTTTTTGTTGATTGAATTATTTAAGCCTTGTTTTTGTTGCCGAGCTTCTTGATAACCAGAAGAGATACCACAAGAAGAGCAAACATAACAGGAAGAACGATGAATGCGTTCTGAACAAAGCCTGCGATAATAAAGCCTATGAATGAGAGAGCTGCAATAAAGATTGCATAGGGAAGCTGGGTGTTAACATGGTTGATGTGGTTGCACTGTGCACCTGCCGATGCCATGATTGTTGTATCTGAGATGGGTGAACAGTGGTCGCCGCAAACTGCACCTGCAAGACAAGCTGACATACCGATGTAAAGAAGCTCGTCTGTGGGCTCGAAGATTGATGCAACGATGGGAATAAGAATACCGAAGGTACCCCATGATGTACCTGTTGAGAAAGCAAGGAAGCAGGCAACAAGGAAGATGATTGCGGGAAGGAAGTTCTGAAGTCCTTCTGCAGAGCCTTCCATAAGGTCGTGAACGTAAACGTCTGCACCGAGAAGACCTGTCATATTCTTAAGAGCTGTTGCGAAGGTGAGAATAAGAATTGCAGGTACCATTGCGATAAAGCCGCTGGGAACGCAATTCATAGCTTCCTTGAAGGAAACAACTCTTCTTGCGATAAGGTAAACAAAGATGATGATAATTGCTATGAAAGCACCTAAGGGAAGACCTACGGTTGCATCTGTGTTTGCAAAGGCATCCTGAATTGATACGCCGTCACCGTATCCGCCGACATGGAGAAGGCCGAGAATGCTGAATACGATAAGAACAACAACGGGGAGGATAAGGTCGATGAGCTTACCCTTGGGGTTAACTGAATCTTCAACATTATCAACTCTGTCGCCTGTTGTGTAAAGATCGCCCTTTAATGCGTTCATTTCGTGAAGCTTCATAGGACCGAAGTCAGCCTTGAGAACGATGTTGAGAATTACAAAAGCGAGGGTGAGAAGTGAATAGAAGTTGAAGGGAATTGCCTTGATGAAAAGCTCATATCCGTTAAGACCTGTACCTTCGGCAAAGTCTGAAACAGCAGCAGCCCATGATGAAATGGGAGCAATCATACATACGGGAGCAGCAGTTGCGTCGATAATGAATGCAAGCTTTGCACGTGAAATACCCTTAGCATCGGTAACTGGACGCATAACTGAACCGACTGTAAGGCAGTTGAAGTAGTCATCAATGAAGATGAGCATACCGAGGAAGGATGTTGCAAGAGCAACGCCTATACGTGACTTAACGTGCTTTTGTGCCCACTGACCGAAGGCGTAGGATGCACCGCACTTATTTACAAGTGCAACGATGATGCCGAGAAGCACAAGGAAAATGAAAATACCTGCAGTGCCTGAAACAGCACCGATAAAGCCCTCGTTTACAAGGTTATCCACAGCTTCTGTAAAGTTGAATGATGAGCTGAGAAGTGCACCGGTTATAATACCGATAAGAAGTGAAGAATAAACTTCTTTGGTGATAAGTGCAAGGCCGATAGCAATTATCGGGGGGAGAAGTGCCCAGAAGGTGTTGGCAAATTTGTTTTCTTCTTCTGCCTCTTCCTCTGCGGTTTCTTCTTCGGCGGGTTCTTCCGCTTCTGCAGATTCTTCAACTGCACCGGTGGTGATAGTATCACCTGCTTCGGCGGTGGAGTCGGCAGAAAGAATTTCGTTTTTCTCAGTATCGGGAACCTCTGCATCTGTGATTGCTCCGTCGGGAGCTTCAGTGCCGACAAAAGCAGAAACGCCTACTGAGGATGTGTCCTCTGTTGCTAATGCTACTGTTGACATCGTTGAAGCAACGGCAAAAACAACCAGAATAGCAAGAATTATTCTTGCGATGCGTCTTTTTGAGTTTTGCATTTTTGTTTCCTCCATTTTTTAATTTTAAGAACCATAGTTCTTTGATGACTAATATTATACTTCTGTACAGATAAAAAATCAACAGGAAGCATTTTATTTTTGGGAATTTTTAAGGTAATCTCTTATTTCCTTGAGAAGTTTCTCATTTCTGAGGTTTGTTTCAGCGTTTATTGCGGTGTTTTCCGATATTTCAACGAACATCATTATAATTGAGTTTGAAATAAGTCCGACAAGAAAGCCTATTACAGCGCCTACAAAAAGCCCGACAGTTTCATATAAAGCTGTTCCTATGATAGCACCGAGGATTAAAAGTATAGCGTATGAAAGAAAAACCATAACCTTGACAACGCTTGTGTTTGCTGTTTTTACGCTTGTGTAGTTCGCGGAGTCATAGGTTTCAGTCTCCTGTGGTGCAGAGTCCTCGAGCGTATCCTTTGTCGGATTTTTATCCGAGAAGGAATAGTTGTAGCAGCTGGTAATAATATCTCTTATGTATGGGTGAATGTTGTTTGATAATGTTTCTGTTGCCCATATCTGTGCGTTGGTTCTGCTGAACTGTGAAACGGGTTTTGTAAGGCAAACAAGATAGCTTTGGCAGGTACTGCAGAGATTGTCGAGCTTTTTATCGTTGATTATCAGCGACTTAGTGTTGCCTGTTTCTTTTCCGCAAATCGGACAGTACGGCATAAAATTCTCTCCTTTTGACAGTCTTATTTTTTAAGCTCAGAAATTTCTTTTTCAAGTCTTGCCACTTTTTCGTTCATGCTCTTAAGAGTGAGGGCAATTTCACGAAGATAATCCTTTATATCGGGCTCGTCTTCCAGGAGGCCTATTTCTTCTTCTGCAACATCGTTGCTTTCTTCCTCAGCTGCGGAGACTTCTTCAACGAAAGCATCTTCGCAAGGAGCAGAAATTTCCTCGGCCGCGGGTACGGCATCTGCAAAGGTTATCTCAGCGGGCCATACAGAAGCTTCTTCAACGGCTGTGGCATCGTCGAAGCGGATTTCTGCATCTGCTGCGGAAGCTTCTTCTGATATTACATCATCAAGAAGCACCGTACCGGTATCCTCGCAGGACCATATTGCATCAGTCTGTGCATTTTCAAAAGCATTTCCTTCATCGGGGGCCTTTTCGGCAGAGAAAAGTTCATCTGCATCGGGCACAGCAATGTGAGCGGGAGCGATAGGTGCAGGAGTAATGTCCGGGACAAAAATTCTCGTTGCATCCATATCCTCTGCTTCTGAATTTGCTCTGCCGTAGGGAGCATATGAGGGTGATGCAGTATCATCAACGGGACTTGAATAGGGAGCAGAGAAGGGTACGGGAGCAGAGAAGGGTACAGGTGCCGCAAAGGGAGCAGGTTTCTGTTCGGGTGCGGGAAGTGCATCCTCCGGTTCTGCGAAAGTGACAACGGGAGTCTGTACGGGAGAGTAGGGTGTAGTTTCTTCAGCAGGTCTTCCGCTGAAAAGGTTGCCCTTGTTTACATTAAGCACACTGCTGTCTACTGAGCCCTTGCTTTCCTCATACATAACAGCGGAGAAGTTGCCTGTATTGAAGCTTTTTATGGTTGCATCAAGGTCTATTTCAGTGCTGTTAATATCAAGCACACCAACCTGTGCTTCGGGGCGTACAAAGGGAGCGGGTGTATGCGCAGCAACAAAATCCTCGGCGCACTTTTTCCAGCTTCTTATACAATTTGCAAGATACATTTTTTCAGCGTTGTTCTGAATTTCTCTTTCAGCCCAACGGATTGCATTTTCCTTTACGGCAACATCTACGTTGGGGCTTATGAGGCATATGCTGTAGTTAGCGCATTTGACACAAAGGTCATATACATCGAAATTATTGTAGGTGATTCTTTTTCCTGCGGAAACAGCTCCGCAAACAGGGCAAAGCGGCATATTCATTCTCTCCTTTTTTATTTTTTACAATTTTAACACATTAAAAGGATGAAGTCAACAGTAATATACCTTGAGGGGGTTGAGACATACCGCCGCAAGATTGCCGCCGTAAAGAGCACCGCAATCTATTGCGAGGTGTCTTTTTTTACTGTAAACCTTACCTGTGAATTCACGTGAAATCATAGCGGTAGGCTTGTTTCCCGTAACAAGGTATCTGTCGCTGAAATAGGGAGTCATATAGTCGGTTTCGGCAAAGACGAAATCCTCCTCGGAATAATCCTCAAGGGGAGTATCTTCATTGAAATTTCTTATGCCCGACGAAGCAATAACGAAGGTCTTGCCTGCTTCGGTAATTTCTTCATAGGAAGCAAACTCACTTAGATAGTCGAGGATGGCTTCTTTGCCCTCTTCATCAAGAGCAAGGAAATCTGCGACCGATTTTTCGCACCTGAGCTTTATCCAGTCTGCAAGAAGGTTTTTTTCCTCGTCACTTATGCTTTCAGCAGCTTTCTCAATACTGCCGTATTCTGCGATAAGGGGGAGAAGCTTCTTCGCATAATATTCATGCCTGCCGAGAACGGGGAAGATGTTTGACTTATACATCATATCCTGAAGAATTTCAATGCCGTGTTCGCCGCAGAGTACGTTGCCGATGACAAAAACTGCATCAGTATCCTTGGGGTTGAGTTTTTCAAGCATTTTTTCGTATTTTTCTTCATTACCGCAGATGTCGCCGATTATATATGTCATGTAGTCAGGTCCTTTCTTTAATTTAATGCGCATTGTTAATCACTTTGTGATTAACAACTCATTATTCTCAAGGAACTCGTCATAGGTTTCCTTCTTATCGTAAAGTCCCTCGGGTCTGAATTCGATAATTCTGTCGGCGATGGACTGAACAAACTGATGGTCGTGAGAGGTGAAAAGAAGGGAGCCCTTGAAGCGGATGAGCGCATTGTTGAGGGCTGTGATTGATTCAAGGTCAAGGTGGTTGGTGGGCTCGTCGAGAAGAAGTACATTTGCACCGCTGAGCATCATTTTGCAAAGCATACAGCGTACTCTTTCACCACCTGAAAGAACCTTTGCCGATTTTGTGGCTTCTTCACCTGAGAACATAAGTCTTCCGAGCCAGCCTCTTACGTCGGTTTCAAACTGCAGGTCGGAGTAACGGCGTACCCAGTCGATAAGACTTTCCTCAACACCGTCGAAGAAGGCGGAGTTATCTGCGGGGAAGTAGGCCTGAGAGGTAGTGATACCCCATTTGAAGGTACCCTCATCGGGCTCGAGCTCACCCATAAGGATTTTGAAGAAGGTGGTTTTTGCAACCGCATCGGTACCGACAAAGGCAACTTTTTCGTTGGGTCTTATTGTGAAGCTTACATTGTCGAGTACCTTTCTGTCGCCGATTGTTTTTGAAAGGCCCTCAACGATAAGCATATCGTTACCGATTTCTCTGTCGGGCTTGAATTCAACGAAGGGGAAGCGTCTTGAGGAAACGGGCATATCCTCGAGTACGAGATTGTCGAGAAGCTTTTTACGGCTTGTTGCCTGCTTTGATTTTGATGCATTTGCACTGAAGCGGGCAATGAATTCCTGAAGCTCCTTCATCTTTGCTTCGGTTTTCTTATTCTGTTCACGCATCTGACGCTGTGCCATCTGTGTATATTCATACCAGAAATCGTAGTTACCTACATACATTGTGATTTTACCGAAGTCGCAGTCTGCAATGTGGGTACATACCTTATTGAGGAAATGTCTGTCATGGCTGACAACGATAACGGTGTTTTCAAAGTTCATAAGGAATTCCTCGAGCCATGCGATAGCTGCAACATCGAGGTGGTTGGTAGGCTCGTCGAGAAGAAGAATATCGGGATTACCGAAAAGAGCCTGAGCAAGTAGCACCTTAACCTTCTGCTCACCTGTAAGCTCACTCATAAGGCTGTAATGGAATTCGTTGTGGATGCCGAGGGCGTTAAGGAGAATTTCCGCATCACTCTCTGCGCTCCAGCCGTCCATTTCAGCGAATTCCTCCTCGAGCTCGCTGATACGGATACCGTCCTCCTCGGTGAATTCCTCCTTGGAGTAAAGCTCCTCTTTGGCGTCCATAATCTCAATAAGCTTGGGATTGCCCATAAGCACGGTACGTATTACGTCGTACTGG
>JAZUAZ010000222.1:0-2068 GCA_045638245.1 Acutalibacteraceae bacterium
ATATCCGAGGAATGCGATCTGCTGATAAAGCTCCTCGTTAAGACGTGTTCTTTCTGTGTTGAAGGCGTAGTTTGCAAGCTCTGCCTTATCCTTTTTCTTTTCTGCGATAAGCTTATCAACACCGTAAAGAGCAACACGGCGATAGTCACCGATGATTCTGCCTCTGCCGTAAGCATCGGGAAGACCTGTGATAACGTGGCACTTTCTTGCCTGACGCATTTCGTCTGTATAGGCACGGAAAACACCGTCGTTGTGAGTGGTACGGAAGCGGAATTCCTCCTCAACCTTTCTGCTGAGCTTGTAGCCGTAAGCCTCACAGGCCTGGCGTACCATTCTCATACCGCCGAAGGGGTTTACGCCTCTCTTGAGGGGTCTGTTTGTCTGAAGACCTACAATAAGCTCCTTATCCTTATCGAGATAGCCGGGTGAGTAGCTTGTAAGTGAGGATACTGTTGCAGTATCGATGTCAAGCACACCGCCGTACTGTCTTTCAAGCATGAAAAGATTTTCAAGCTTTTTCATAAGATCCTTTGTTCTGGGGGTTGCTTCTGCGAGGAAGCTGCTGTCACCGTCGTATTCGGTGTAATTCTGCTGAATAAAGTCGCGGACGTTAATTTCGTTCTGCCATACGCCGGCCTTAAAGCCGTTCCAATTCTTGTGTTCCATATATTTTTACCTCCTGTGGAATTTTACAAAACAAAAAAAGGGCAATACAGCCTGTAAAACAAACTGAATCGCCCAGACGGTCGGCATTTTAAAATTTACATTCCCTTGCGGTTGACCGCTGATCCGTCAGTCATGTAAATTACAATTTTATTATACATAATACCGCTTTATCTGTCAATAAAAAAACAGTATAACAATAAGGGTAATATCTGTAAGTTTTTGTTACTTTTTACCTTTAGCGGTATTTTTACTCGATCACAAAAAGAGGGAGCATCACCAAAAGTATTATTCAAGCTTATTTCCGCATTTCGTGCAGAATTTCATTCCGTCAACGGCGGGTGCACCGCAATTCGGACAAAATCTGCTTGCCTGTGGCTGTGCGGGTGCAGGCTGAGCTGCGTATGGCTGCTGATAATTATTCTGGGGAAGCTGCTGATAACCGTTCTGCACCACCTGCTGATAGCCGCCCTGTACGGGAGGATATCCACCCTGAGGCGGATTTAAATTGTTCACAGGAGCATAGGTCATGCCGGGGAACATCGGACTTCCGCCGTACTGCATTATCAAGGATTCCATATACATAAATCTATCCTTGAGGGGACCCTTTACGGCAATACCGATAAAGGAATCTATATCAATTTCACCCGCATAAACCCCGGGAAGTATGGCATATTCCTGCCAGCCCTCAATACGGGCTCCGTTACCCATAATGGTAAACTTAAGGAAGGTCGGCCCCATCATAAGACCTGCACCCTTCTGATAAATACCCTCCTGACCTCTCTGCTTGAAGCTGTAGCCCTGACCCATAAGGTAATTATGTATCGTATCTGCAAGTATCTGAGGCGGAGGTGATGCAAATACGTAATCTCTGATAGTTCTTCCCATTTTTAATTCTCCTTCAACATCTGCATTAAAATTTCAGCCGCGTCCTCTACCATTTTAAGGCAGGGGCGGTTTTTGTAATATTCAGCCGTTCTCTCATCGGGTACGGCACCCTTGTTTTTTGCCATATCCTCGAGCAGCTCACGGCAGATAATACTTCCGTGAATCTGTATGAAACGGTCAGAAAACTCTCTTACAAGCTCATAATTTTTCATTTTGCTTTCATTGTCACTGCCGTCTGTAGCCGAAGCTATGCAGCCTAAAACCATAGCAGCACCGCTTACCGCACCGCAGACCTCACGTTGTCTGCCTATGCCTCCTCCGAGACCTGCACTGATTTTCTCAGCTGTTTTTTCATCAATTCCGAATCGGTCGCAGAAGGCAGTAAAAACCGACTGCGAGCAATTAAAGCCTTCAAGAAATAAGGCTCCTGCTTTTTCTTTCTCTGTCATTTTGAATCTCCTTTTAAATACTCTATAAGTGCCTGTGCCGAGTTTTCGGGCAATTCCACCGTAAACTC
>JAZUAZ010000223.1:0-9163 GCA_045638245.1 Acutalibacteraceae bacterium
AATAACACTTGAATGGCAGAGTACTCTCTCATAGGGAGCTCTGTCCTCAAGAACAGTACTCATAAAGAGAAGTGAGTAGAACCAGAGACGAACCTGCTCACGCATTTCAACAACCCATTCAGCGGGGAAGTTCTTTCTCCATTCTTCCTTATCTGTGAAGTAGCCTGTTGTTGAGAAGGGTACGATACCTGCGTCGAGCCAAACGTCACCAACATCGGTGATACGCTTAACAGCTTTTCCGCACTTGGGACACTTGATTTCTACCTCGTCAATCCAGGGTCTGTGAAGTTCGGGAAGAGCATCAACCTTAGCGGGATCAACTGCGAGCTCCTTAAGCTCGTCAAGTGAGCCTACAACGTGAACGTTGCCGCAGTCCTCACATACATAGAAGGGGAGGGGCATACCGTAGTAGCGCTTACGGGAAATATTCCAGTTACCCATATTGTTGAGCCAGTCAATCATTCTCTTACCGTTTGATTCGGGCTCCCACTTAACGCTCATAGCGTTCTTGATAAGGCGGGGCTTAAGCTCCTCAGTCTTGATGAACCAAGAGGGAACAAGACGGTAGATAAGCTCTTCCTTACATCTCCAGCATACGGGGTAGCTGTGCTCGTGGGGCTTGATGAGGTAAAGCTTGTCTCTCTCCTTAAGCTCCTCGAACACCTCGTCAGCGATAGTCTTTGAGTTCTTGCCTGTAAAGAAGCCGAAGCCTTTGAGGAAGATACCCATATCGTCAACGGGCATAATCTCGGGAAGGCCGAGTCTCTTACCTAATTCGTTATCCTCTGCACCGCAGCCGGGAGCGATGTGAACAACGCCTGTACCTTCTTCAGCGTCAACGTCTTCCCATGCAACGATCTTGTGCTCGAAGCCCTGCTGAGCTTCTAATTCGGGGAAGCAGGTGTCGTACTTCTTGCCGACGAGCTCCTCACCCTTGAACATACGGAGAACCTCAAGCTTATCGTCGCCGAGATACTTGATAGCATTCTTTGCAAGGATAAGAGTCTTTTCGTCGCTCTTTACCTTAACCTCAACGTAGTCGATTTCAGGGTTAACTGCAAGAGCTACGTTTGAAGAAAGAGTCCAGGGGGTAGTTGTCCATACGATAATTTTACTGTCAGTACCTTCAACGGGAAGCTTGAAGAAAACTGAGTTGTGAGTGATAGTCTTATAAGAGCCTGTCATTTCGTGCTCTGAAAGAGAGGTACCGCAACGGGGGCACCAGGGCATAGGCTTGTACTCTCTCTTGATCCAGCCGTTGTTGTCGCAGGTCTTGAGGAAGTGCCAGATTGAGGTGATGTTAAGGTCTGTGTTGGTGAAGTAGGAGTTGTCCCACTGCATCCACTGACCGAGTCTCTTTGACTGCTCGGTGATAACACCTGAGTACTGCTTAACTCTTTCTACACACTTTGTTGTGAACTTATCGATACCGAAATCCTCGATATCCTTCTTTGATTCGAAGCCGAGGTCCTTTTCAACGCCGACCTCAACCCAGAGACCCTGGCTGTCGAAGCCGTTCTGACAGCGGCAATCATAGCCGTTCATAGCCTTATATCTTATAAATGTATCCTTGAGGGTACGGCCCCATGCGTGGTGGATACCCATAGGATTGTTTGCGGTAATAGGTCCGTCGATGAAGCGGAAGCGTTCCTTACCGGCATTTTTTTCTTTGCGGAGCTCGTAGCAGTTATTTTCTTCCCAGAACTTGAGAACCTCATGTTCCATGGCAATAAAGCTGTTGCTCTTTTCCATTTCAGCCATTGTAATTCCTCCAATGATTATATTCTTAGCAAGGGAAAATTAAAGACAATTTTCCAATTTACATATACTGTTACAGTATACTATATAATAAAAAATATTGCAAGGACTTGAGAAAATTTATTTGCAGTTTTTTCACTGCTTTTTCAGCTGACAGAGGTGGTGCTTTTTCATCTTTATGTTTCAATGATGTTTCAGCCGTGGATACGCTCATGCCGCTTGTCTAACCATAAGGCACTGCTTTTTCATCTTCCTGTTTCAATGATACTTCAGCCGTGGTAACGCTCATGCCGCTATGGCACGAACCCTTCCACCGCCCGTCTAACCGTAAGGCACTGCTTTTTCATCTTAATGTTTCAATAAAACTTCCACCGTGGTAACGCTCATGCCGCTATGGCACATCCTTTGTCCTGAGCGACAAAGGATGCAAAGCGCTCTTTTTTTATAGACACGGCTCGGCATATTTAAATGTATGTGTAGTCCGCCTCCAACAACAAACTACGGAAGCGTGCCAACAGTGATATCTGCCGAGAAAGATAGTTATTATTAAATCCTACTACTCTCTGAAATACTACCCGCCTCTTGCGGTTCCCAAAAGTTGCTTTCCGCTTGGAGCGCGGGCAACTTTTGACCGCTGCGCCATCCTCACCTCGCTTCATCTCGCACTGCGAGCGCTTCGGTGACGATGCCCTTCGTTTATTGTTTCCGCAGCGGGAAAGGCGGTAGCGGCAATAGCAAGTAATGCCGCAGGCCGCTGAGAAGTTTTATTTTTCTTTTACAGTTATTACGCAGAGGTAGCTTTGATTATTAACCCTTTTTACATAGATACTTACTTGAATGTTTAATCAAAGAGCAAGAATTTGCTTTCCGTAAGGTTTAATTGCAGAAGGTCGGAGGAATTCTCTGGCTAAAATCTCTTTGTCAGCGGTCAGCGAATGTCGGACTACACGGTGGTTGGACTGATGACGTGAACAATAGACAAGTTAACAACCTGAATGGCAAGTACAATCAAGCGGGTTTCTTTATTGAACATACAAGTATGTTGAGCTGTAAAACTCCCGAGTTGTTGTTGAAATACACGGGAGAAACCTTTCGCCCACAGAATGAAAAAAACTTATACAGGAGCAACATTTTTCTGTTATATAAACTCAAAGGGTGGCATCGGCGAAAGTACTTTCGGATTTCCTTGTCTCTCTAAGAGCGTTTTGCTTACTTTGTCGCTCAGGACAAAGTAAGAGCCAAGCGGCTTGAGCGTTACCACGGCTGAAACATTATTGAAACATTAAGATGAAAAAGCAGTGCTCTCTCCTCCTTGTGACAACCACTCTGCATCCAAATGAAAAAAGAGCTGCATCTGACAGCTCCTTTTGTATGTTATTGAAGTGGTGACTCCTTCTCCGCTTCCAATTTTCTGAACATCCTTATGAGTACAACCAGTGCAATAGCTGCAAGCAGGATTTCCGATGAGGTCTGTGCCCATGCAAGACCGTAGAGGGGAAAGAGGTGATTGAGAATGAATATTGCGGGAATTTCGAAAACGATTTTTCTCAGAATTGCGAAAACGAGAGCCTTTTTACCCATACCGCAGGACTGGAAAACGCCTACTGCGATAAAGTCCATGCATATAAAGGGGAGGCAGATGCACATTCCCTGAAGGAATTTGCCCGAGTATTCCACAACGGTGGGGGTGTCGATGAAGAGTCCCGTGATTTTATCCGAAAGGGTGAAGTAAGCTACTGTCGTCAGTGTCATAATAACGAGTACGATTTTAGTTGTAAAGGTAAGAAAGCCTTTCATTCTCTTATAATTCTTTGCTGAGTAGTTATAGCCGATGAGAGGCATTATACCCTGAGAAATGCCCAGAGCAATCTGAAGAGGTATCATATTTACCTTATAAGCAATACCCATAGCCGCAACTGCTTCCGGGTTGAAGTCAGAGGCGAAGTTGTTGAGGATGGTCATACCCGTAACGTTGAGAAGGTTCTGTATCGAAGCGGGGATACCCACGGCGCATATACCGAGAAGTACCTTTTTCCTTTTTGTGATTCTTTTCGGATTAAGGCATACGAAGGTTTTTTTGCGTTTTACTACTGTCAGTACGAGGAAGTAAGCGAGGGCAAAGCTGTTTGAAATGAAGGTTGCAAGACCTGCGCCTGCCGCACCCATATTGAGTCCCCAGGGCATAATGAAAATCGGGTCAAGGATGATATTAAGCAGACATCCGCTCATTGTGCCGATGCTTGCGTGAAGAGATGCGCCCTCCGAGCGTACCATATACGCCATAACAACATTCAGAATTGAGGGTACCGCACCGCATGAGACAGTCCAGAGAAGGTAGCTGCTTGTTGCTGCGCGTGTTGTTTCGTCTGCACCTAAAAGGTTAAGTACAGAGCCCTTCATCACTGTAAAGGACAGTGAAAAAAGAACAGCCGCAATAAGAGCGCAGTAAAATCCCGTGGCTGAGCTTCGTTTTGCCGTACCGTAGTCCTTTTCTCCGAGGGCGCGGCTCATCATACTCGAGGAGCCTACACCGAAAAGGTTGTTGACCGCATTGAAGGCTAAAAGTACCGGTGCCGCAAGGGTTACTGCCGCGTTCTGGACGGGGTCATTGAGGAAGCCTACGAAAAAGGTATCCGCAAGGTTATATATAACCATAACGAGGGAGCTGATAACCGTTGGTACGGACATTTTCATCACTGCTTTCGGTATGGGCATACTTTCAAATAGTTTTGTGTCGGCAGAATTCTGCATTATTACCGACCTCCTTATCATATCGGATTTTTCCGTTAATTAACCCCCGGGTTGACCGGGGGTTGAGCTGTTTGATTTTTTGTTTTATTCAGCCTCGAGAGCCTCTCTCTTTTCACGGATGAAAGCATAGATAGGCTCGAGTCTTTCCTTTGTAAGAGGATATCCGAAGCGCATAAGAAGCCATACGCCGGTGTAAACAACTGCGGGGATGATTGTGCAGATGAACATAATCTTCTGGCTGGTGCCGTCAACGAAGCCCTTGGTACCCATATCCTTTGTGTAGCCTGCCCACTCAAGAAGGTAGAGACCGATAGTGTCAGCGATGGTCTGACCGAACTTACGTGAGAAGGTATATACAGCGTAGACTGCACTTTCATTACGGATGCCTGTCGTGTATTCCTGATAGTCGATAACGTCCATAACAACAGCCCAGCAGGTAAGGCTTACGAAGGTGTAGCCCATACCGATAATAAATAGAGCCGACATAAAGATATACCAGGGAAGTCTGCCCTTGTTGGGGTCAATAATATCAAGGATTGACTGGTTGTTTGCAATGATTGCTATTGCAATTGCAGAGATTGCGGAAACGATTGTAGCCTTACCGCAAAGCTCTTTTTTACCGTACTTTGCTGAAAGCTTACCGATAAAGGGGATAAGAATTACTGTGGGAAGATAGGTGCATACGGTGCCGAGCATGCCGAGATTGGAATTCTCAAAGTAGTTCTTGTAAAGATATGTATTGAAGGAACCGAACTGAAGCTGACCGCTGATAAGTACGCCTGCAAGAGCAACGGTAACGAAGGGACGTGACTTGAGAAGTCCGAGGTAGGTTGCTTTGAAGTCAACCTTGGGGTCCGGCTCTGAGGGTACTCTTTCCTTGGTGGATTTGAAGCCCCAGAGATAGAAAATGAGGGATAGGATACCCATGATAAGACCGAAGATAAACATCTTGTTGCCGTTGGCATATATCTTATCGTCAAATATGAACATGGGTGCAATAAGAAGAACAACCGCACCGCCGATGCCCGAGCCGATTGAACGGAAGGTGGAAAGAAGGCTTCTGCCTTTGGGGTCATCGGTGATAACTGATGCAAGTGAGCCGAAGGGGATGTTCATACCGGTGTACATCATACCGTAGAATATGTAGGTGATGTATGCGATGATAAGCAGTGCCCATGAGGGGAGTCCGAGCTTATGGTAGGGAGTGAAGCACAGTACTGTAGAAAGGGCAAGAGGGAGAGATACCCATTTGAGGTAGGGTCTGAACTTGCCGTCCTTATTCGGCGCCTTTTTGGCGACCATTGCTCCCCAGAGAGGGTCGTTGATACAGTCCCAGATACGGGTTACCATAAACAGAGTACCTGCTTTTGAAGCCGTTATACCGATAACGTCGGTCATGAAGATTTTAAGGTATGAGGAAATATATGTCAGGTTAAACATATTGCCCGCTTCGGCTATTGTATAGCCGGCAGCTTCCTTTATACCTATTTTATTGGGATGCTCGTTTACGGGAGCTTCCTTTACTTTCTTTTCTTTTGCCATTTTTTTACCTCCCTTTTATGCAAATAAACCTGTTTTTATTGTGATTTCACCTGCTTCAAAGCCCTTGGCGTTTATAGCCTCGATGATGAGCTTATCGTCAACGTCAGTTTTCATTGTGGCGGTTACAGTGTTTTTGCTAAGGTCAACCTTTGCTTTGGAAATGCCGTCAATGGCCACAAGTGCCTCTTCAACTGCTGAAGCACAGTGGGCACAGTGCATTCCTGACACACTGATAATTTTTTTCATAAGGTAATCCATCCTTTCGGTATTATCTGATAACGCTATACATTATATATAAAAGAGAAGGAAAATGCAATAACAAAATGAAAAGAAAAGAGAAAGAAAAAATGCGGGTTCATAATGATTTGTACATTTTGTATATTTTAAAAACGCTGATTTGTTGAAAAAAGACAAGGCGTAAAAGCGGCAAAAAAAATATATGAAATGTTTTGACGAAAATACAAAAAACCGCTTGACTTTTTGCGAAAATTATTGTAAGTTATTAGAGTAAATGACTATCCTTTTAGCCATTGAAAAATTGGCGTCGCAAGACGCGAAAACATTGAAAGGGGTTTTAACAACCATGAAACAAGAACTCAAAGTTGTTGCTATTATGCTTGCAATGACACTCGTGCTCTTATGCGGCGTTGCAGTAGGAACAGCAAACGGCGGTATTACAGTCAACATTAACGGCGGTGTAGGCGGCGGCTCAAGCGCAGTTGGCGGCGGTACATCATCATCACCCGTAGGCAATCAGCAGTCCATGGCAGATGCTGAAGAAAAAGAACTTACTCAGTCATCATCAGGTCTTGAGATGCCTCAGGATGGCGACGCAGTTAACATCACAAAGGCTTTCAACAAGGCTATCAATGATTACAGAGCTTACACAGGCGTTGTAACATTACACAAGGTAGAAGATACACAGGTTAGCATCACAAAGCTTCCCGCAGCTGCTAAGGCTCTCGAAGGCGTTATCAATGATGTTATCAAGAGCATCGTTAAGCCCGTTGACGAAACATTCACGTTCGAAAACGGTGTTGATCAGGCAGATCCTGCTCGTTTAATCGGTCACAAGATGATCCCCAACGACAGAGACGCAGCTGTTACTCCTTCTGACATTTCAGCTTGTAAGATCGTTGAAAATTCAGACGGCGGTTACACAATCACTCTTACATTCCTTGCAGAAACAGCTACATTTGACGGTACAAACTCAACAGAGCCCGTTCATCACATGACTGCAATGGATCCCCTTAACCTCGGCACTCTCGACGTTAAGCCTCTTGAGATCTTCTCAGCAGAGATGACATATCCCGGTGCTACAACTTCAGTTACAGTTGACAGCCAGGGCAGACTCATCAAGCTTACCAACAGCCTTCCCCTCGAAGGTCTCGGCCAGGGCGGTATGGGCTTCATCAAGGCTGAAATCGGTCTTGCAGGTAAGATGGAAGCAGTTTACGACATCACCTACGCATCATAAGTTTAATAACAAATACATAGGGCTGCTCTTTGGCGGCCCTTTTGTTTTACGATACGGGAGGATGTTTTTATGAAAAAAGCAGGTATTGCTCTTGCCCTCGGTGCAGCGGCGGGCTATGGCTTTTATAAATTCAATGATTGGTTTTACAATGCATTGCTTGACAGAAATTTTGAAATTCCCGATATGCTCGGCAGGATGATAGCTGATTCAGACGAAGCTCCCGATGCGGATAAGGAAAGAATAAGTCGCGATATGAAATGGCTCAGCTCCTGTGAGATTGAAAAGCACAGTATCATCAGCGACAGAGGTTGCTACCTTCAGGGCTATCTTATAAGACCCGAAAAGAAAAGCGATGTATACGTTTTCGGCTCTCACGGCTACAGAAGTGACGGTAAGGGTGAGTGGTGCCACTATGCAAAGCATTACGTTGAGGATTTAGGCTATAATATGTTCTTTGTTGACCATCAGGCGGCAGGGGAAAGCGAGGGAAGGTACTTCGGCTTTGCCTCCTTTGAGTCTGAGGACAGTATGAAGTGGCTTTCCTATATGCTCGATACCTTCGGCAAGGATATAAAGATTATCCTTCACGGCATTTCAATGGGCAGTACCACTGTTATGATAATGAGCGGCAAGGATGAGCTTCCCGAAAATGTTAAGTTCACCGTTGCCGACTGCGGATTCACCTCTGCGCTTGACGAGTTTGCCTATAAGCTCAAGTGCTGGCATGCTCCGAAGTTCCCGATTTTTCCTGTTATAAAGGCTATGCAGAAAAGACGTGCGGGATACGATTTTCAGAAGGATACCGATGCTCTCGGTGCAGTGAAAAATGCGAAGGTACCCATGCTTTTCATCCACGGAGATAAGGATAATTTTGTGCCGACTTATATGGCGGCACTGCTTCACGATGCCTGTACCGCAGAGTATAAGGATATACTCATAGTCAGGGGCGCAGACCACGCTATGAGCTATAAAGAAGGCAAAGAGGAATACGAGGCTAAGGTCGGAGAGTTTATAGAGAAGTTTATATAAAAAAAGCACCCGAGGGTGCTTTTTTTGATGCGCGATTCCCGATTCGCAATTCGCAATCGAGGGTAAACTTGCACAAACAGAAAGTATTGTTACGCCTCTTAAAAAGATTTTGTAGGGACCGGCGTCCCCGACGGTCCGCAAGCTAACCGTTAAATCCACCTTACGGCAAATATCTGTCCTTGCTGTCCCCTTCAGGGGAAGGTGGCGGCGTAGCCGTCAGAAGGGTCTATCACGCTTTTCCCCGCCGCCCGTCTGACCGTAAGGCACTACTTTTTCATCTTAATGTTTCAATGATGTTTCAGCCGTGCATACGCTCATGCCGCTTGGCAGTTCCTTTTGTCGGTTGTGACAAAACGAAGCAAAAGCACGCTTTTCATAGACACGGCTCGGCATATTTAAATATATGTGTAGTCCGCCTTCAACAGCAGACTACGAAGCGATCCGGTTGTACTATTCAGCCGCCTACACGCTTAATAAAATTTATACCGCAGATGCTGACGATTGCGAAAGGCTCTGCCTTTTAGTTAAAATTATTCCGCCTTCGTCTGCTGTTTTCGCACGGGCAAGGCGGTAGCGGCAATAGCAAGTAATGCCGCAGGCCGCTGA
>JAZUAZ010000224.1:0-5377 GCA_045638245.1 Acutalibacteraceae bacterium
GTATGTACGGCGCAAAGGACGGCTTCTGGAGAGCAGACATCTACAACGGCACCTATGAGCAGATTGCTGAAGCCTGGAGTGCTGAAAGGCTCAACACTCAGACAGGGTTCCAGTCAACAGGTCATTATGAGACAAATGTAAAGGATCATCTTTAATATCACAAAAAGGACATCCCTTGAGGGTGTCCTTTTTTTATGCACTCCTTTTTCGCTTTACTGTTTCAATATATCTTTTACCGCAGATACGCTCATGCCGCTTGGGCTTTTACGTGGTGGTTAAGGTGAACTTTTATCTTTTTTACCTTAATGTTTCAATGAGGTATCGTCCGTGGTAACGCTCGAGCCGCTATGGCTCGAACCCTTCCACCGCTTCGCGGTCCCCCTTTTCCTCCGGAAACGGGCACACCCTCGTCACTTCGTGACACTCCCTCTAACAGTGGGAATTACCTTTCAGAGCAGGCGGGGGCAAGGTGGCTCCTACGGAGCAAATAAATGCTTTGTCCCGAGCGACAAAGTAAGCAAAGCGCTCTTTTATGTGCTATCCGTCCGAAAGCAGTTTCGCTGATGCCACCCTTGAGGCTTGATAAAACAAAAAGATATTTCCCCCGAATAGCATATTATAAAATCTGCGGGCTCAACATTTCTCCCGTGTATTATAACAACGGCTCGCCCTTTTCACAGCTCAGCTTACTTATAAGTTCAATAAAGAAACCCGCTAGATAGTACTTGCCATTCAGCTTGTTAACTTGTCTATTGTTCACGTCATAAGTCCAACCACCGTATATTCCGACATTCGCTGATCGCTCCCGCAGTGGTTTTAGTCAGAGAATTCCTCCGACCTTCTGCAATTAGACCTTAGGGCAAGCACTATGTAAATGGGTTAATTATCAAAGCTACCTCTGCGTAATAACTGTAAAAGAAAGATAAAACATTTCAGCGGCCTGCGGCATTACTTGCTATTGCCGCTACCGCTTTTCCCGCTGCGGAAACTACAAACGGAGGGCGGGAAATCTTTAAAGAAGTTGTAGAATTTAATAATAACTATCTTTTGTGGAGTTCTGAACTGATGGCACGCTTCCGTAGTTTGTTGTTGGAGGCGGACTACACATATATTTAAATATGCCGAGCCGTGTCTATGAAAAAGAGCGCTTTACATCCTTTGTCGCTCCGGACAAAGGATGTGCCATAGCGGCATGAGCGTTACCACGGTGAAAGTATTATTGAAACAGGAAGGTGAAAAAGTAGTGCCTTAGGGTTAGACGGGCGGCGAGAGAAAGCGTAATAGCCCCTTCCGACTTTTGCTTCGCAAAACCCACCTTCGCCTAAAAGGGACGGCAAAGGATACAGATTTTCTATCTCATCCCCGACCACCTTGACAGTCATAAACAGAGGTGCTATAATAATCCGGTAAACCCAAAAACAAGGGAGAAAACAAAATGAAAGAAACATTATTAAGCATTTTCGGTGATTCGTTGTTCCTTCACAAAACCTACACCGAATTTAAAAACAAAAAGGTGACTCTGCCCGAGGGCTTCACTCTTACGGCACATACAGGCTGTGAGGGTACGGCTGATAACTCACTTGAAGCAATAAAAAAAGGCTTTGAATGTGGAGCAGATACCGTTGAATTTGACGTTAATTTCACACCCGACGGTGTTCCCGTACTTGCTCACGATACAGCAGCAGACAGTACCGTAAGCCTTGCCGAGGCCTTTGAGCTTATTGCAGGACTTCCCTCTCTTACAGTCAACGTTGACTGTAAGACAACGGAAAATCTCAGGGCAATCAGTGAGCTCGCAGAGCAGTACGGTGTGAAGGACAGAATATTCTTCACGGGCATTGAGGAAAAGGACGTTGCCGCAGTTAAGGAGCAGACTCCCGATATCACATACTGGCTCAATATCAATCTTAAAAATAAAAAGGACAAGGCCTATCTGGGCAGTGTTGCAGATAAGGTAATTTCTCTCGGAGCAGTCGGTCTTAATATCAACCATAAAAGCTGCAGCAGGGAGGTTATCGACCTCTTTCACGAAAGAGGACTTCTCGTTTCTATCTGGACTATCAAAACCGAGTACGACATGATAAAAGCCCTCAACCTCGGTGCGGATAACATCACAACCCGCAAGCCCGGTACTCTCAAGCCCATAATCGAGCTTAAAACCGGAGCCTGATTATCAGCAAATAACCTTAAGGAGTATATAACAATGGAAAAAATCAAAATGAATAAAATCGTCGAGATGGACGGCGACGAAATGACAAGAATCATCTGGAAGATGATTAAGGACGAGCTTCTTGAGCCCTATGTTGAGCTCAATACCGAATACTATGACCTGGGTCTCCCCTACCGTGATGAGACAAACGATCAGGTAAGCATCGATGCGGGTGAGGCTATCAAGAAGTACCGTGTAGGCGTTAAGTGTGCAACAATCACTCCCAACGCTCAGCGTGTTGAGGAATACAAGCTCAAGGAAATGTGGAAGAGCCCCAACGGTACTATCAGAGCAATCCTCGACGGTACTGTTTTCAGAACACCTATCCTTGTAAGCGGCATTTCTCCCACAGTCCGCACATGGAAGGCTCCTATCACCATTGCACGTCACGCTTACGGTGATGTATATAAGTCAACTGAATTCCGTACAACAAAGCCCGGCAAGGCTGAGCTTGTTTTCACAGACTGCGACGGCAACGAGGAAAGAGCTACCATTTACGATTTCGAGTGTGGCGGCGTACTTCAGGGTATGTACAACAAAGACAGCTCAATCCGCTCCTTCGCTCACTCCTGCTTCAAGTACGCTATTGACACCAAGCAGGATTTATGGTTCTCAACAAAGGATACAATCTCAAAGAAGTACGACCAGACCTTCAAGCTTATCTTTGAAGAAATCTATAACGAAAGCTACAAGGCTGACTTCGAAAAACTCGGCATTGAGTATTTCTATACCCTTATCGACGATGCGGTTGCAAGAGTTATCCGTTCAAAGGGCGGCTACATCTGGGCCTGCAAAAACTATGACGGTGACGTTATGAGCGATATGGTTTCAACCGCCTTCGGCTCACTTGCTATGATGACAAGCGTGCTTGTTTCTCCCGACGGTAACTACGAGTACGAGGCTGCTCACGGTACTGTTACCCGCCACTATTACCGCTACCTCGAGGGTGAAAAGACCTCCACCAACCCCATTGCAACAATCTTCGCATGGACAGGTGCCCTTCGTAAGCGCGGTGAAATTGACGGCAACGAGCCTCTTATGGCTTTTGCAGATAAGCTCGAAAAGGCATCTCTTGACGTTATCGAGAGCGGCAGAATGACAAAGGACCTTGTAGGTCTCTGGGAAAAGGGCGAAGCAACTGCTCTTACAACAGAGGAATTCATTATGGCTATCAAGGCAGAGCTTGAAAAGGCAATGGCATAATAAGAAAAGTTCTTTGGTTACTCGGCGCCCCTTCTAAGGGGAGCTGTCAGCAAAGCTGACTGAGGGGTTATCAAGAAAGCAACGCCCTTGCGGCGAGCAAATGAAGTATAGAATAGAAAAAGGAGAGCGTTGTGCTCTCCTTTTATTCTTTTAATAATTTCCTATAAGATAGAATCTGTCAAGGTCAAGGGGATAGAATGAAAGCTGGGCTGCTGTTTTCCAGTCACCACCTTCTGTAGTGTATCCATAACGTCTTGAACCTGTATCCTCACCGTAATACGAACCCGGATATGAGTCTAATACAAGGAATTTCTCTGTTTCGGCATCGTAATCTACAACTATAAAGTAGTGCTGATAAACATGAGCTACAACAATACCTCCGTCCTGAAGGTGCTTTTTCATTGCATTTCTCGCAGTACTGCTCGACTTGAGAGTACCGTAATCAGTATAGGTTTTCACCAACTTAAAGCCGTACTTTTCGCCGAACTGACCGCATACCTTTGAAACGATATTCGTTGCAGATCCGCCGTAGCCCGTACGGTTATAAAGCTTGTTCTGATATGCCCAGTCGGCAATTTCGTGGGGATGTATAAAGGTACCGTTAAGGTTGTAAACCGCATTTACTATAGACATAATACCACACCCCGAGTCACCGAAGGTCATCTTTCCGTAAATCTTATCGGACCAGCTTTCGTGAATCTGCAGATAGTGCGTTGGGATAACATCAGGCTTATCCTTGGTTGTGACCGTAATTTTTTTGTATGAGTCAGACCAGAAATAACTGCCGTTATATTTCTTGTAGGCTCTTACCGCAAAGGTATAGCTTTGTGAAGGGGAAAGTCCGCTGACGGTTGCCTTGAGCTTTGTAGTAGCTTTGATTTCAGTTTCCCACTTGCCTGTTTCGGTATTTCGTCTGTATACGCGGTAACCGGTTGCCCCCTCGACCTTCTTCCAGCTGAGAGAAACGGAATCGTAGTCAAGGTCGGAGGTTGTAACTTTTGTGGTAATCCCCGGCAAGGTAACGGTACTGTATTTTGCGTACTTTTCTGCCCAATAGTAATTACCGCTGTACTTTGTATAGGCTTTTACTGCAAATGTATATTCCTTAGCTGACTCAAGGGAAGGTACGGTATAAGCAGTGGAGGTTGTAGTCTTAATCGCCTTCCATTTTCCGTCTCTGCGTACATAAATACGGTACCCCGTTGCTCCCTGAACCTTGTCCCATTGAAGCTCGACAGTACTTCTCGTTCTTTTTGCAGTAATTTCGTCGATAACACCCGGCTTTGTGACAGTATTTACCGTTTTATACTTCGGCGCCCAGATTATCTTGCCGTCATTCCGGTAAGCTCTCACTGCAAAGGTATATTTTGTACCCAGCTCAAGGTCATTGATTGTTGCAGTAGTTTTCTTGCCCGTGGTGCGTACTGCGATGTCCCATTTGCCGCTCTGCTTATTCTTTACAAATACACGGTACCCTTTTGCATTCTCAACTGCCGACCACTTGAGCGTTACACTGTCAGTTTTGCAGGTAAAGCTGATTTTTGAAGTCGTACCGAGCAGCTTTTTTGAGCCCGCTTCGGGCTGAGTATCCGTCTGACCGCAACCACTATCGCACAGAGCCGTTTTAGTACCGTCGGCTGAGTATGTTGCATTGTTGTCGGAAAGATATTCAGTGAATTTATGTTCACAATCAGTTGCGGATGAGCCCGTAACCGTAAAAATCAATATAAACAGCGTTAAAATTAAACCGTATACGGCTTTCTTCATTTTCATAACATCTCCTGAAGTCTGATTGATACAATTTTAGCATAATAACAATGAAAAATCCACCCGAATATTGTTAACGGATGGAAAAATCATATTACTGAAGTTGCTCTGAGAACCCAGAATACAGGACAAAGTAAAGCCCAGATAATAATTATTCTGTAGTCGCACATAAATTTCAGTACCTTTGCGGCTATTCTG
>JAZUAZ010000225.1:0-8375 GCA_045638245.1 Acutalibacteraceae bacterium
CCCGGAAACCACTGCACGGTCTGTTTCTGATTATCTGCCATAGGTACTTCCTCCTTTTCTGTAATATCAGATATCACAAGGACACAGAGACGGTCTCTGTGTCCGTAATTTTTTTGCTTATTCTACCTTCCAATCGGAAAAATCATACAACTGAGAGGTTTTGCCGCCACCGGGAAGCTCCGTCTGATTCATAACCTTGTATTTTACAACACCAAGAATATATTCCTCACGGATAAGTCCGATCATATTGCTTCTGCTGTCGGTTGAACCCTGACGGTTATCTCCCATTACAAAAACATGACCCTCGGGAACGGTAACAGGTCCCGTCATATCCTCGGGATTGATTGTGAGATTATTGATATAAGGCTCATCAAGAAGTACTCCGTCAACAAACACATCACCCGTATTGAAGTTTATATCAACCGTCTGATTTTCTGTTGCTATTATTCTTTTTACGATAGGATTGCCGAAATCATTTTTCTGAGTTATGATAACAACCTGACCGCATTCAGGCTCACTGTCAAATGCACTGACAACGAGCATATCGCCGTCATTGAGAGTCGGAATCATTGAACCGCCGTCTACAAACACGATTCTGAACACAAATGTGAACAGAACCATTATTGTTACGACTGCAACAACAAGAACCGAAACAATGTCGTAAATATTTATATAGAGTTTATCTGCAAAAGTAAGCTCCGATTTTTTCTTTTTTGCAATATCTTCAATCATACTGTGAGCCGCCTTTCATAAAATCTGAAAAACAAAAGGAAGGGATATTCCCTTCCTTCCATTTGTTTTCTTATCAGCCGATCTTTTCCTTAACCTTAGCTGACTTACCAACTCTGTCACGAAGGTAATAAAGCTTGCTTCTGCGAACCTTACCGTTTCTGACAACCTCAACCTTTGCAACATTGGGTGAGTGAACAGGGAATACTCTTTCAACGCCTACGCCGTAAGCAACACGACGAACTGTGAATGTTGAAGAAACACCGCTGCCTCTCTTAGCAATGATTGTACCTTCGAAAACCTGAATTCTTTCTCTTTCGCCTTCACGAATCTTAACGTGAACACGAACAGTGCTACCGATTTCAAGTGCAGGTACTTCAGCCTTGAGGGATGAGTCTGAGATGAGTTTGAGTGCGTCCATTTTTTATCCTCCTAAATTCTGCCACGTTCATTCCGTTAACGGAAGAGGACCGCTTGCGTTTAATTCTGACTGAATTCAGCCGGCATTACACATAACTGTGATACAAATGCTCAAGTATTTTATCACAAGTGTTCTGAAAAAGCAAGTCTTTTTTTAATTTTTTTATTTTATTTTTATTGTCTGTACGTCAGTGTAATTACTGTACACGTATCCGCCGTCAATTTTCTTGTAAGCTCTGACCTTGAAATAGTATGTTTTACCGCTTTCGTAATCATAAAGGTAAGTAGATCGTATTTTAAAGTTTGAAACCTTTTTGTAGCCCGAGCTTTTACTTTCACTGACCCATATCTGGTATCCGTCTGCAAGAGGAGATTTTCCCCAGCTGAGTGTCACTCTTTCCTTTGCACTTGAACGTGCAGCCATTATCACAGGAGTTTTAAGCTTTACGGTTATGCTTTTACTGATATACTTTGACGCCCAGATTATTCCCTCTCCCGAATTATAATAGGGTCTTACTGCATATTTATATGACTTTGCAGATTCAAGTCCTTTTATGGTTGCAGATGTTTTATGCGTCGATCTTACAACGATATCCCATTTTTTTGTTGTATTGTTATAAAGGAATATGCGGTATCCGGTTGCGCCCTCTGCCTTACTCCACTTGAGAGTAACAGAGTCCGAGGTCACGGTTGTGCTGAGGGTGTCTATATTCGAGGGGCGGGTTATTGCATAAAGCGAAACATACGAAGGAGCCATTACACTGCCTTTTTCGTCTTTATAACAGGCTTTTACTGCAAACCTGTTCTTTGTTGAAGGAAGAAGTCCGGTTGCTGTGTAGGTGCATTTTTCAGTTTCTCCAAGAAGCTTCCAGCCTGAAGCATAAATATAAACTCTGTAATAGGTTGCATCCTTTACGCTCTTCCACGACAAATCAGCTGAGGTATCCTTTGTAGTTGCGGTAAAGCTCTTAGCTACACCCAGCTTTTTCTTCGTACCCTTGTCAACTACTGTGTCCTTTGTGTTGCAGAAGTCGCATACTGCAGTTTTTGTACCGTCAGCAAGATAGGTTGCATCTTTATTTGAAACGTATTCGGTAAAGCTGTGGTCGTGACCGTTTATAACGGTAAAGGTATATTCTGCCACTGTTTCACAAACACTGTCACCCTCTGCTTTTATAACCACATTATGTTCGCCGTTTGATAAATCTGCAAGAGGAAGATTTATCTCAAAGCCTACAAGCTCGTCAGGACAGTACACACCGTATTCCTCTGACAAGGCTATGTCGCTCCTTTCGATTTTTTCCGCATTCATATACTCTGAGCCGTCAAAGGAGTAGCTTACCTGCACTTCACCTCTGCCTGTTTCAACAGCCCATCCGCTTATGTCAACACTTTCCTCGACAGAGGCATCAAAGACCATTGCGTCAATATCTGTTTCAGCTTCAAAAAAAAGCTCATCATATACGGTTACGGTGATTGCCTTCGAGGCAGGTCCCGCATTTTTTTCTGTTGTATTCCACGGCTCTACCCAGATAAGATAGGCACCGTCGGAAAGAGTTCCTTCGTTAAAGGTATAGCTGAGAGTGCTGAGTCCGACGGTAAAAATCTGCTCGCTGTCCCAGTCAAGAGAACCGGCATCGTATTTTTTTACTACATGAAGCCGGTTTCTGTTAAAGTCACCTTCACCTGCACTCCAATTTATTTTAAGCGAGCTTGCACTGCTCACTTTTTTCCCGCTTTCAGGTGAGGTTATCGTCTGCGGTGTTATATCGGGTAGTGAGCCGTATTTGCTCCAGTACTCCTTTGCAAGCGTACCTCTCTGCTCTGATTTGAGTTCTCTGTTAGCAGGCCTTTCGAAGTTATAGCAGAAGGAATATCCCGCATAATAAGCTCCCTCAGCGGTATTTTCAACGCCTTTTATATCCTTGAGTGTATTCGGGTAGGATTTTTCAAGTTCATACTTGAGATAGAAAAGCTGACCCGTTATACTTTTATAATCGTATCCCTTTTCAGCACAGAACTTTCTGAGAGCATCAAAACGGCTTTCATGCCACTGGCATATACCGTAGCTTGTGCCGTTATCTCCGTAAAGATTCGGTTTGAAGGACGATTCCTTTTCAATGTTTGCAAGAATTCCGCAAGCAGCCGCATCATTCATTCCCATTTCATTTTTAAGAAAATGGTATATGTCTTTTTCATAATTATTCGCTGCACTTGTTACCGGCAGACCTATACAGACAAGCCCCATAAAGCAGACTGCCGCAAGCAAAACTGCAAGACTCTTTTTCAATGCATCTTTCATATAATTCTCCCATAGCAATAAGATGTTTTCTTCTGTTTCAATCATTATAACACAATATGATAAAAATTGCAAATCACAGATTTACAGCACAAAAAAGCCGCCCTGCAGGAGGGCGGCCAAGTCTCGAAATTATACCAGCTTAAGCTTATACATAACGTGTGCGCCAAGCATTGAAAGAACAACGCCGATGGGAATAAGCACACCGATTTCAAGATTTGTAATTATAAGAGCAACGGTAACTGCAGCAATCGGGAAAATAGAAATCTTCCAGTGCTTGATAAAGTATGAGGCTGCAAGTGAACCGAAAATTGTGTATGTAACCTGTCTGAAGGCAGGAGCAAACGCATCACTTGCCATAACCTTTGAGAAAGAAGGATTCATCGCAAAAACAATAACACAAACTGCAATTACAACTGTTGTAACAATAATTGAGGAACAGATTGCTATTGTGGTGATAACCTCACCTTCCTCTGTGTTTGCTTTTACCTTTGCATTTTCCATCGCATTGATCGCGCAAGGCATCTTAAGGTTCATAATGTTACCGCTTATAAACGAAAGATAAGTTCCGCCTGCACCGAGCATAGGTGAATATGCAATAACTTCAACAACACCTGTTACAAGGAAAAGCCAGAGTCCGCCGACACCTTTGAGCACAACGCCTGTCTCGGGCCACACGCCGAAATGAAGGCACATCGCCACCGGTACCGATAAAAATAAAGCAAGAGCCATCACACACCAGATTCTACCCCAGGTGTGAACTTTGTCGATATATGTACGTTCTTTTTTCATCTCTGCTACTCCTTTCTCAGCCTCTCCACTCAATTGCGGCAAGCTCGGGTGCAAACTGGTTAATAAGCACAACCACAGCCATGGCAAGAACCATACTTACGGGCATTGCAAGAGCTTCTATCCAGTTTTTCTTAAGCTTTTTATTGAGCAGGATAAAGAAAATCATAAAGCCGACCGAAGAAATAAGAGCCGCAAGAGAAAGTACACCTGCACCGTCACCGATGATTTCTGCACCTGTTAGCTTATCAACCTCTGCACTGCCCTTACCTGCAAGACCTCTGCCGATGAATGCTGAAATAAGACCTATAAAAGCCGCTGAAGTCATAATATCCATCCATTTGTTGTTTTTGGAAGCAACACCGGAAACGCCCTTCTGGATTTTTTTGAGAACAATAGGAATAAGGATAATGGGTATCATACTGCCGAGTGTCATAACCCACGCAATAGAAACAAAGATTTTCTCGTCTGTAACGGGATTAGAGATACCGCCGGTGAGACCTGCCGCCTCAATTGCAATTTCAGCCGCTGTAGTTTCATACTGAATAGCACCGATAACCGTAAGTCTGATCCAGGGCAGTACGTAACCGAGAGCCACTGAAAGAGAAATAACGGTGATAGCTATACCGATTGCAGGTGCGAATGAGAAAATCGCACTTGATGTTACCGCATTCTTAAGCTTGTCGGTTGTAATACCGAGCTCCTTACCTCTTGCCCATGCCTTTTTCATAAAGAAAAGTGCCTGAGCACATACAAAAACGATAACGGCAAGAACAAGCAGATACATAAATTTATCGTTTTTCAAACTGTCAAACATTTACATTCCTCCGATTAAGATTTCTGAAATTTGCATTTCGCTCAGTAAATAATACCACCCTACACCGTATAAGTCAACAAATAAAGGAAAAAGAGATAAAATTCTTTGACAATATAAATATATATGCTATAATATACAGTATAGCATAATACGATGGCGTTTTTCATACTTATCAAATGGTGATTTGTATGAAAAACAAGAAACATAACAGAAAAAGTATATCCTTCTTCATCCGTTTTTTCGCCTTCATTGCGTGCTTTATTCTCACCGTATCTGCATTCGCACTTCCCACTGCAGACACATCTGACAGCAAGCTTTACGGAGTCGGCGGCGATGATATGAGCCTTTACAAAGCCGAAAAGAACACCAGCTTTGCTCCATTCGTCACAACAGATACTATGCTTAATCCCATAGAGAACGGTCGCTATACCTCTTACTTCGGCTACCGTACCAATCCCATTACAGGTGAGTGGAGTTTCCACACAGGTCTTGATATTGCCGCAGAAAAAGGTACTCCGATAAGAGCTGCTCTGAGCGGCAAGATAACAAGAATCGGCGAGGATTCCCGTGCAGGAAAGTACGTTTTCATTACTCACAGTGACGGATTCGTTACCTTTTACTGTCACTGCAGTGAAATTCTTGTCGAGGAAAATATGATTATAAACCGTGGCGAAACAATAGCAAGGGTAGGCTCTACCGGTTGGTCCACAGGGCCACATCTGCATTTTGAGATACGCCGCGACGGTATAAGACTCAATCCCTTATGGGCTCTTGAAAATGATAGTTGAAACCGATAAAATCCGCATCAGGCTAAACTTTTCCTTCGCGGCAACGGTTACCCTTATGCTTTTCTTTTTTAACGAAAGGGTAGTTCTCACTTCTTTATGTGCTTCCTTTTTCCACGAATTCGGGCATATCTTCTTTCTTGCTCTTTTCAGGGCTTTTCCGATATCTGTCACTCTTTCAGCCTTCGGTATGCGTATAGAAAGACCTTCACATTCGGCACTCTGCTTTTCAAAAGAGATTTTCGTTTCTCTCGGCGGCATTATATTTAATCTTTCCGCAGCACTGCTCGGTTTTTTATGCAATCTGTTTTACCCGCGGGAATTTTTCAGTTTTGCTGTTGCGGTAAATCTTATCGTTGCCCTGATGAATTCACTGCCGAATATAAACCTCGACTCAGGCAGAGCCCTTTATTATTTTTTAGCCTCTGTTAAAAACGAGGATTACGCAAGAGGCTTTCTGAATATACTTTCTTCTTTTTTTGCGGTAATGATTGTTGTTTTCTTCGTTTTTTACACTGTTTTTTCATCGTTTAACATCAGCCTTGCTGTTGTTACAATATATATTCTGATTCTGACATTCAAAAGAGAGGTCGATAAATAAATGATAACAAAAGAAGTTGAAAAAATACTCCCACTTGTGCAAAAGCCGGGAAAATATACCGGCGGTGAGCTCAACAGCGTAGTCAAGGACAAAAATAAGGTTGATCTGCGCTATGCTTTCTGCTTCCCTGACAGCTATGAGATAGGTATGTCTCACCTCGGTATAAAAATTCTGTATTCTGCCGCAAATGAAAGAGATGACGTATGGTGCGAAAGAGTTTTTGCACCCTGGCACGATATGGAAAAGGCTATGAGAGATAATAATATTCCTCTTTACGCCCTTGAAAGCGGTGATCCTCTAAAGGATTTTGACCTCATAGGCTTCACATTACAGTACGAGCTCAGCTATACGAACGTGCTTAATATGCTCGACCTTGCAGGTATTCCCATAAGAGCAAAGGACAGAAACGGTCTTACTCCTATTATTGTAGGCGGCGGTCCCTGTGTATGTAATCCCGAGCCTATGGCTGATTTCTTTGATATTTTCTCCCTTGGTGACGGAGAAGAGGTTTCAGACGAGCTCTTCGACCTTCTTATTGCCTGTAAGAAGGAAGGTACAACCAAGAACGAGTTTCTCAGAAGAGCCGCACAGATCAAAGGTATTTACGTACCATCGCTTTACGATATAAGCTATAATGAGGACGGCACCGTAAAGGCAATCACGCCTAAAGAAACCGCTCCCGAAAAGGTAACAAAGAGAGTTGTTGCAGACCTTGATAAGGTACACTACCCCGAAAAGTTTATAGTCCCCTTTGTCGAGGTTGTTCACGACAGAGTTGTTCACGAAATTCTCAGAGGATGTATAAGAGGCTGCCGCTTCTGTCAGGCAGGCTTTATTTACCGCCCCATAAGAGAAAAGAGTGCCGACACAATCAACGCTCAGTGTCAGAAGCTTTGTCACAGTACGGGCTACGATGAAATTTCTCTTTCCTCACTTTCAACAAGCGACTACACTCATCTTGAAGAACTTATGGAAAAGCTTCTCGGCTGGACCGAAAAGGAAAAGGTCAATATTGCTCTCCCCTCTCTTCGTGTGGATAACTTCTCGGATAAGCTTATGGGTTATCTGAGCAAGGTACGCCGCAGCGGACTTACCTTTGCACCGGAGGCAGGTACTCAGAGACTCCGTGACGCCATAAACAAAAACGTTACTGAGGAAGAGGTACTTCGCACTGCAAGAAAATCCTTCCAGGGCGGTTGGACTGCCGTGAAGCTTTACTTTATGCTCGGACTTCCTACCGAAACCTACGATGACGTTGCGGGTATCGCCGACCTTGCTCAGAAGGTTGTAAACGAATTTTATAATAATCCCGACAAACCCAAGGGCAAGGGTGTTCAGGTAAGTATAAGCGTCGCCTCCTTCGTACCCAAGCCCTTTACCCCCTTCCAGTGGGAAGCTCAGGACACAATCGACGAGCTTATCAGCAAGCAGAATCATCTTCTTTCAAGCGTTAAGACAAAGAAAATCAGCGTCAGCTACCACAAGGTTAATATCAGCTTCCTCGAGGGCGTTATGGCACGAGGTGACAGACGTCTTTGCGACGTTATCGAAACCGCCTGGAAAAAAGGCTGTAAATTCGACTCATGGGATGATTCCTTCCTCTTTGATACATGGCTCGAAAGCTTCGAGGAATGCGGCATAGACCCCCTCTTCTATACAAGCAGAAAGCGTGACTACGAGGAAATTCTCCCCTGGGATCATCTCGACTACGGTATAAGAAAGCAGTTCCTGATAAGCGAAAGCAAAAAGGCTTACGAAAGCCAAACTACTCCTCACTGCCGTATAAAATGTGCAGGTTGCGGAAGTAATATGATAAACGGAGGTGAATGTGATGCGATGCGTCAGAGTATGGTTTAAGAAAATGGGTATGAGCCGCTACGTGTCACATCTTGACCTTATGCGTGCAATGACACGTGCCGTAAGACGTGCTGAAGT
>JAZUAZ010000226.1:0-3683 GCA_045638245.1 Acutalibacteraceae bacterium
AGCTTTGAGGGCTGCGCCTGATGAAATTCCTACAAGAAGTCCTTCGGTGCGGGCAAAGCTTCTGCTCATACTGAAGGCGTCTTCAGTTTTAACCGTAATAACCTCGTCGATGAGGGATAAATCCAGATTATCGGGGATGAAATTTGCACCTATGCCCTGAATGCCGTGAGGACCTGCATTCCCCTTTGTGATAAGGGGCGAATCATAAGGTTCAACTCCGATGACCTTTATATCGGGATTCTTTTCTTTAAGATATTTTGCGGTACCGCTTATTGTGCCGCCCGTACCGATACAAGCGACGAAAATATCAACCTTACCCTCTGTATCCTTCCATATTTCAGGGCCTGTGGTTAGATAGTGGCTTTCGGGGTTATCGGCATTGTCAAACTGAGAGGGTATGAAGCTGTTAGGTGTGTTTTCCTTAAGCTCCTTTGCTTTTTCGATAGAGCCGAGCATACCCCTTGCTCCTTCGGTGAGTACGATTTCGGCTCCGTAAGCCTTAAGAAGCTTTTGTCTTTCAACACTCATCGTGTCGGGCATAACAAGAATAGCTCTGAAACCCATTGAAACGGCAGCGGCGGCAAGTCCGATGCCTGTATTACCGCTGGTTGGCTCAATGATGGTCGCCCCCTCGCTTATAAGCCCCTTTTCCTTTGCTTTAATAAGCATATTTACTGCTACCCTGTCCTTAACGGAGCCCGCAGGATTGAAGCATTCGAGCTTTACATGAAGATGTGAGGAAAGCCCCTCTTTTTCTGAAAAAAGGGAGGCTTCATAAAGTGGGGTGTTGCCCACAAGATCAGCGAAATTTTTATAAATCATATAAAAACCTTCTTTATTATTTCTCTCCGAGAAGCTTGTGAAGCTCGTCCATAAAGGTGTTGATATCCTTGAACTGACGGTATACAGATGCAAAGCGTACATAAGCAACCTCATCAAGCTCCTTGAGCTTATCCATAACAAGCTCACCGATACGTACGGAGGTAACCTCTCTGTCGAGAGAATTCTGAAGGTCTGCCTCGATATCGGAAACAACCTTGTCAATCTGCTCAATGGAAACAGGTCTCTTTTCACAGGCACGGAGCATACCGTTGAAGAGCTTTACACGGTCAAATGCCTGACGTGACTTATCCTTCTTTACAACGATAATGGGTACGCTTTCAATTATTTCGTAGGTGGTAAAGCGCTTGCCGCAGGAGATGCATTCACGGCGGCGACGGATTTTCTCGCCCTCATCTGTGGGGCGTGAATCGATTACCTTGCTTTCTTCATATCCGCAAAAAGGACACTTCATAATAAAAACCTCTTTCTTTATTTTGTTCAGAACTCAGTCTGATTAAACACTTTATCTGCGATTTTTCTGAGATACTCTGCGGCAGAGACTATTTCACCGCTTTCCTTGTATCCGTCAGAATAAAGCTCTATAATACCGTCGCCTTTATATCCGATGTTTTTAAGGCGGGTAAAAAGAGCGGAAAAATCAAAGGATCCGTTTTCTGACGGCGGAATACAGTTGTGCTCCGAATTGAAGTCACTCAGATGCAAATGAACAATATTTTCACCGAGTACATCAATAAATTCATTGTAATCATAGCCGGCACGCCTTGTCTGCTTTACATCAAGCACAGCCTTGAAATCTTTGCCGAGCTGTTCCTTCATAAATCTCATAAAGTCCGGACTTGCAGAGGCGAAATCCACCACGTTTTCGTGGGCAACGTTACAAGAGAAGGTACGGGCAATACTGTCAAGCTCACCGAAGCGCTCAGCGTATTCCGTGAGCGGAATTTCAGAGTGGTGCTTCGAGCCATGCATAACTATATATTTTGCTCCGAGCTCCGCCGCGGCATTAAAAAACCTTTTGAAATCCTCGGTGGCGTCGTAAAAACGTCTTTTATATTTAGAAAAGAAATCGTAGCCCTCGGAAAATGAACGGTAGGGATGAAGGGATGTTACCGTAATGCCGTAATAATCTTTAGTTCTGAGAATTTCCTTTACAAAGTCAGAGTTGAGCTCCGAGGGGGAATTAAAGAAAAGCTCACTGTGGGAAAAGCCCATTTCACATATTTTCTGAAAGGCTTTTTCAGTTTCGAGAGGATAAAAGCAGGCAGATGATGCGCCTATATTCATAAAAATTCCTCCCGATACACAATATATAGTTATTATATCAAAGAAAAATAAAAAATACAACCGCCCCGAAGCAATTTTTCGGGGCGGAAATGTTACATTTTAAATATTATACCCATAACAGCAGCAAAAACAATCAGCATTATGGGGTGTACTTTTTTGAATTTAACCGTTACAACGAAAATAACCGCACTCAGCAGAATACAGAGCCAGTTGACACTTTCAAGGCTGAAGGCGCCCTCTGCACCGAGAAAAGCAATCCTTGCAACAGAGAGCAGTGCTGAAGCGATAAGACCGAAGGAGGCGGCACGAAGTCCGTAAAATGCATACTGCACGTATTTTGAATCCTTGAAGCGGTCGAGAATCTTAGAAACTATGAGGATAATTATCACAGAGGGAGTCACAACGCCGAGGGGAGCGATAATTGATCCGAGTACACCTGCGAGAGCTCCGTAATCGCTTGAAATCTGAAAGCCGATGTAGGTTGCCATATTTATGCCGAGAGGGCCGGGGGTTGATTCGGATATAGCGACCATATTTGAGATATCAAGCTGAGTAAACCATCCCGTCGCCTCACCCATATCCACGAGGAAGGGAAGAGTTGCAAGTCCGCCGCCGATTGCGAAAAGACCTATAAGGAAGAATCGGATAAACATCTCACCGTAAAGTAAAAGAAGAGCTGTCATTTATCTCCCTCCTTTTCTTTAGACGCGGATTTTTCTTTGCGTATTTTGATAATCATACCGCACGCAGCCGCTACGATAACGAAAATAACGGGCGAAAGGTCAGTGAAGAAGGAAAGAAGCGTAACCGCAACAAAAAGAAAGGCAGTAAAGATATCAACGATACTTTTTTTTCTCATTTTGAGTACGGCACTTAAGATAAGTGCAACAACCGCGGCTCTTATGCCTCCAAAGGCGTGCTGGACAATCTCAAGCTCCTGAAAGTTGCTTATGAAGGCAGCAATACAGGCTATTATGACTATAGATGGTGTTATAACTCCGAGGGTGGCGGAAATTGCACCGAAAAAACCTTTTGTTTTGTGACCGACAAAGGTTGCAGTGTTAACGGCGATAACGCCGGGGGTACACTGACCGATTGCAAAATAGTCGAGAAGGTCGTCATTGGATACCCACTTTTTCTTTTCGACAAGCTCTTTTTGCATCATCGGCAGCATAGCATAGCCGCCGCCGAAGGTGAACCCGCCGATACGGGCAAAAGTTATAAAAAGCTGAAAAAGAATTTTCATAATTGAATCTCCTGTGAAAAAAAGGACGGCAAGCAGCCGCCCTTTCAGGGTTAATTTATCGGGCGTACCTTCTGAAGAAGCGGAGCATCTCATCAATTGCTCTGTTGCCTGCTTCATCAGTTGGATAAATAACAGGGAATACGTGAGGAAGATCCTTGCCGTTGAACTTTTCAAAGTCCATAAGCTGGCACTCCACGCCCCTTTCCTTAAGGTCTCTTGCACAGCGTCTTGTCTGCTCTCTTGCAAGGAAGTCACCGCTTGAGGTGACAAGGAAGGTGGGAGGCATTTTGCCGAGGGGGAGAAGTCTGTC
>JAZUAZ010000227.1:0-1816 GCA_045638245.1 Acutalibacteraceae bacterium
CTTATTGCATCAAGGCTTACCTTTGCATAAGCTCTGATATATCCTTTCACGGTGGCTTCACCTGCCTTTTGTGTAATTCATAATCTGAATAAATATTATACCTTTGTTTTTACCCGTTGTAAATAGTTAAATGTCAGTTTCTCTGATAAATTCAGCCTGTACCTCGTCCTGAATTCTTTTCAGAAGCTCGGGAGCCTTACCGCCTACCGCCTTTTTGTCAAGCTCCTCTGCGGCAAGACCGAGTGAGCCTGCTGAGGAGATGAGTATTTCATCGGCAGCAAAGACCTCATCGAGAGTATATTCTCTTTCCTCTACAGGTATACCGAGTTTTATGCAGGCGTTTATAAGGTGTCTTCTTGCAATACCGGGAAGGATGAGATTATCCGTCGGAGCGGTAATGAAGGTACCGTTTTTAATTATATGCACGTTACTGTGGGCACATTCGGTTACTCTGCCGCTACGGTGGAAAATAACCTCGTCACAGCCCTCCTGCTTAGCCTTTTCCGACGCCATAACCGCGGGGAGAAGGTTGAGAGTCTTTATGTTGCAATGAAGGAATCGGGTGTCCTCCATAGTTATGAGCTTCACCTTTTTGTATGTATCAACAATATCCTTCGGCGTAATTGTAATCCATATATTTGCCTTACTGCCGTCGGAAGGGAACACGTGGTTTCTTATTCCCGTACCTCTTGTAGCCTGCCAGTAAACGAAGTTTTCGCCCGTATCCATTTTCTGTGTCATTTCGTTGAGAAGGGCAGCAAGCTCTCTTTTGCATAAGGGTATATCAATGCCGAGAAGGTCGGCACTGTTATAGAAGCGGTCTATATGCTCGTCAAGGGTGAAAATCTTATAATTTCTCGAATATGTGGCATCGTATACGCCGTCACCGAAGAAGCACACTCTGTCACACATGGGAATCTGCATTTCTTCAATTTCGCCGAACTTGCCGTTATAGTAGCCGAGGTTTTTCATTTATTCATCGTCTCCTTCTTCAAGACCGAGAAGCTGTGATGCACTGCCGGTTTCGATTGCTTCCACAGTGCGAAGCTTTTTCTGTATTATACTGTTGCGGCTCTGGGCCTCTTCAAGGGTTTTGCCTGCCTCATCAATTTTTCTTCTTGCTTTATCGAGCACAATGCCGAATTTTTCATACTGTACCTTTGCGGCGGCGAGGAGAGTGCGTACCTCTTTGGCCTTTTCATTGACGGCCATAGCCCTGAATCCGATTGAAAGGGAGTTGAGAAGGGCGGTGATTGTGCCGGGGCCTGCAATCATAACAGAAAACTCATTCTGACATCTTTCCGCTATGCCGTTTTTAGAGGATATGACCTCACTGTAAAGCCCCTCTGTTGCAAGGTACATAATAGCAAAGGGAGTTGTATTCGGCTCGTTGATATATTTCTTTATATCCTTTGCCTGCTCGATGATTGTTCTTTCAAGGCTCTTTCTTTCGTACTCTACCATTGCGGTGTCACCGCTGTCGGCGGCGGAGCAGAGTCTTATATAGCTTTCGATGGGGAATTTCGAGTCGATGGGAAGGTAGGTGATATTACTGAAATCCTCACCCGAGGGAATTTTGACCGCAAACTCAACGATATTTCTTGTTGCGGGATTGGTCATAACATTCTTTTCATACATATTGGGGATGGTTTCACTCAGAAGTCCCTCGAGCTGCACCTCTGCCCAGGTACCTCTTGCCTTTACGTTGGTAAGAATTCTGTTGAGAGAGGTTACATTTTCAGTAACGCCCGTTGAGAGTATCTTCATTTCACCGAGGGATTTGTATACGTGCTCGAGCTGGTCGCTTACTGCCTTG
>JAZUAZ010000228.1:0-4034 GCA_045638245.1 Acutalibacteraceae bacterium
CTTTCCGTGCCACTCGTAAGGGCGGGTGTATTGAGGGTACTCTAAAAGTGAGCTGTAATGACTTTCGTCAGAAAAGGCAGTTTCATTGGCAAGTACGCCGGGAAGCATACGTGAAATACTGTCAGCGAGCACGAGAGCGGGAAGCTCGCCGCCTGTGAGTACGTAATCACCTATAGAGATTTCCTCGTCAACTATCTCTTCAATAACTCTTTCGTCAACGCCCTCATAATGTCCACAGAGAATTGCTATATTTTCCAGCTCTGAGAGCTCCTTGACCCTCTGCTGAGTAAGCACCTTACCTTGAGGCGACATAAATATAAGGTGCGGCTTTGAGCCGAGCTTTTCGCAAAGGTCGGTGTAGCAGTCGTATATGGGCTCAACCTGCATAACCATACCCATTCCGCCGCCGTAGGGTGTATCGTCAACTCGCTTGTGCTTATCCTTTGAGTAGTCCCTTATCTGTGTGCAGTTGATTTCAACCGCCTTTTCCTGCCTCGCTCTGCCGATTATACTCTCGGCAAGAACGCTTTCACACATTTCGGGAAAAAGTGTAAGTATATCAATCCTCATCGTCAAAAATTCCTCTCAGGGGTCTTATTTTGATTATGCCCTCAACTACGTCGGTACTGATTACAACGGGCGGTATGGCGGGAATAAGGTACTCTGTACCTTCCTTTTCAATGTGCCACACGTCGTTTGCCCCCGTCTGACTTACGTCGGTAAGTACGCCGTAGCAGATACTTTCATCGTCTGCATCGTAAACCTTACAGTCCATAAGCTCCTGAATGAAATACTGTCCTTCGGGGAGCTTAGCATCGGAACGCTTCATATAAAGCACCTTGTCACGCAGCTTTGCGGCATCCTCAACGGTATCAATGCCTTCTATCTTAAGTATTGCCATCTCTCCGTTGGGACGCGCCTTGATTTTTACAGCCTTCTCGCCTTTTTTATCAAAATACAACATTTTGAACTTCGTGAGAAACTCAGGACTGTCACACCAGGGCTGAAAGCGCATTTCACCCTTTATTCCGTGAATTGAGGTTATTTTTCCGATTTCGAGATATTCTTTAATCATTATTTATCACCTTATAAAACCGAATGGCTGTCGGGAAACAGCCATTCAAATAAATTATTCTTCTTCGGGAAGGAACCATTCGGGATTTACTTCTTCGCCTAAAATGTCACCGATAAGAAACTGATAAAGCTTATTCCAGAGCTTGATAAGGATTTTTTCGATTTCGTACCAAATTTCCATAATATTTCCTCCTGATTTATATGATAGTGCTATTATATAACATTTTTCTTCGGATTGCAAGAGGGAAAGGAATATTTTGGGAATAGCGGTTGCATCGTTTGTTGTTAGATTTATCGGGCATGTCGCCGTGGGGTGGGTGAAAAAGAAAAGGGAGGGCACAGAGACCCTCCCCTACAATATATAATCAGCAGGGAGTATTTACCCGTTACCACCGCAGTTGCCCGCGATTCCGAACTCAATTAAAGTAGGTATCTATCTCAGCCTGAGTCATATCAAGGGCATCAATGACATGATTACGGAAAATCTCATTCTTTTCACTGACAATATCACGTACTGTCTGCACACGAAGGAGCCACTTATCATAAGTGTGTACCTTCCAGCGGTCATAGTGGTACGGCATTTCACTGTCGATTTCAGCTACAAGCTCATCAAGTATACCGAGCATACGGTCAGTATCAAAGGTTGTTTTCAGGTGCTGACCTACAATTTCCATCATGCGCTGACGAAATTTCGGATTCTTGATGATGTTACTCGTTATTGTGGTACGGAAAGAGCGTCCTACACCATGACCGACAGGATCCATATAGTTATCAAAGATATTGGTCGTATAGGTAGACCCGAAAAGCGCCCAGTCAACATCAAAGAAAACCCAACGCCACTTTGCACCCTCCGTATTTTCTCTCCAGAACTTGATGTTACCTGTATCGGTGTTTGTAAAGAAGCCTTCGCACATCCAGTAGCAGATAAGCTCGTCAATATCTATCTGACTACATACGTAATCATAGTATTCGTCAACTCTCATATCGTGGGTCTTGATATACTCACAAAGAGCGTTGTAGTTGTCCATCGAACCGTTTTTAACTATATTATTACCCTTGATAACGTCGACATTGTCGGGATCAATACCGTGATGATTTGCAAGATAATCCTCGTCAATCTTTTCTCTCAGGTCGTATATGCCGTGATATTTTCCGTTTACATAGCAAACAACCGGCTTATAGTCCATTATGTCAATATCCATCTGATTCTTTACGACCATAGCACAGAAGGCATCTCTGATATGGGCAATATTATAATCCTGTCCGCTGTTTCTGAGAAGAAAGGATGAAAATACATTTACATCGTTATCCTCAAAGAAGGGATAGCATATCTCTGTCGGACCGTACTTGTCGCGAAGATTTATGGACACACTCTTCTGCTCGTTTACACGGCTGTACTGACCGAAAACCTTGATACCCGCATCAAAGCTGAGCTGGGATATACCGTCGCTTGTCATATATTCGAAGTTAACTGGCCTCTCCCATTCCTGCCAGTAGTTTGCGCCAACATAAGGAAACTCACTGCTTTTACCCGGACCGTCCGCCCAGATACCTGTATGATAATCGTAAAGATTGGCATCATCGGTGGTAAGGAATACAACGTCAAGGTCGTGCACTCTGTCAGTAACAAGATAGGTACCGCATGCTATATCAGAAGGAATGTAGCCCTCGCTGAAAGCAGCGGCTCTTATTACTGTTGTTTCGTTTACTGTTATAGGTGAATTATAAAGCGGTGAGCTTTTCTGCGGCTCGCTTCCGTCGAGCGTATAACGTATTTCTCCCTTGGGAGCAGTGATTTCAATTTTTGTACCTGCCTCAACGTAGGTGCTTGAAAGTGAAAGTGCAGGTGTTGCGAGAGTCTTATTGAGTGTATTGGCAGGATTTGCCTCTCCGGGAGTCAGAACCTCGAAGCAGACCTCTTCGAGAGTGCCGTTAACATCTCTGCCGCTTGAATATCCGCTCTTCATTCTGCTGTAGGAAAACTCATCAACGAGTACGCCATCACTGTCCATAAGATAGATTGTCTCTCCGTAGCGGTTGAGTCCGTAGTCAACATATATGTTACCCGTCTTTTTGCTTACATAGCTACTATCTCCGCAGAAAATCGCAACGTACTCCCCCGGCTCTAAGGTACGATCGGGAAGTTGATGAAAACTCTCCGCTTTCTTGGAATCGGAGAGTCTGTAATTCTGAAGGTTAACAGCTTCACTTCCTGAGTTGTAAAGCTCAACATAGTCAAAATATTCATCAAGAGTTGACTGAGGTACCGTTGTATTTACGGGAGCTACCTCAGTTATGGCAACCTCTTTGCTTTTTGTGTACTGTGCACTGCCTATTGTGTCAAAGCCTGCAGTTACATTTTCTTTACCCGGTGTGGGCTTTGCAAAATATACGAATTTTCCCTTATCCTGCAGACTTCTGCCGCATGAAAGGTTTGACATAAGCTCCTCAACAATGCAGGTATCTATAGCCGTATCAGCCTTATCGTAAAGAATTAGGCTTTCTTCCTTGCCGTTAAGCTTGAAGGTGGCATGAATTCTGTCCGAGCCGTCGTACTGCTTTGCTTTGCCTGAAAGATAGACAAGAGCGTAGCTCTTTGCCTTGACTGTAAAATCGGGGAATACCCACTTATCAATATCGAGAGCATCGTCGGACAGGCTGTAGCCCTTGAGGTTCACATCGGAATCTGTATCATTATAGATTTCTACCCATGCAACGAAATCTCCGTCCTCGTCCATAATTGTCTGAGTTGAGTTGGGAGCATATTCATTGATGTAAAGTCTGCCACTCATATCAACTGTCGGCTTGCTGCTCTGCTCAGCCTCTGCCTCATATATACTGTCACTGTTGGGCGCTCCGGGAGTGGGTACGTCAAAGATAACAAGCTGCTGGTCTGCACTTACACCGTAGCTCTGATCATCCTCAAGACCCACAACATTCACTCGGCAGATAAGCTTGCC
>JAZUAZ010000229.1:0-12238 GCA_045638245.1 Acutalibacteraceae bacterium
GACTTCGCTCAGATTGTAGGTGTTACCGTTAACTGTGCTCAGTTTGATCCCAACTATACCGTAAAATCAGCAAAGAAGACCGCTAAGAAGCTTGGCGGTAAGGGCAAGAATGCTCTTCTTCTCAAGGATAACGGTGCAGTATGCGTAGGTCCCAACAAGGATGAAGCTTCTGCAGCTGAAATGGTTATGGATAAAAACTGTAAAGCAATTCTTGCAGGTGAACTTTTCGGCGGCTCAAAGCCCATCGGAAAGTTCGACAGCGTACTTATGAACGTTGTTTACAGACTCAAATATTCGAAGCAGAAATAAAATTCAGGAGTACCGGAAGGTACTCCTTTTTGTTTGTGAAAAACTACCAAAGAAACGGTATTATTTTCTTGCAAAATTAAAGGTATACTTCTCTTGAAAAAAACAGAGTATTTTGCTAAAATTAGGGTTAGGATTGATAATTGCCGGAGGATGTTCAAATGAAACTTCTTGAAGAAAAAATCGCAAAGGACGGGCAAGTATTTCCCGGTAATATACTGAAGGTTGACTCCTTTCTCAACCATCAGATTGATGTAGCCCTTCTTAATAAAATGGGTGAGGAAATCAAGCGTCTTTACGCTGACGCCGAGATTAACAAAATCCTTACAATAGAAGCATCGGGCATAGGTATTGCCTGCGTTGTTGCTCAGTACTTCGGCTGTCCCGTGCTTTTTGCAAAAAAGACAAAGACCAAAAATATTGCAGCCGACGTTTACAAAACGGTAGTTCCCTCCTTCACCCACGGGGTTGACTACGAGGTTATCGTTTCAAAAAACTTCCTCAATGAGGGTGACAAGGTACTCATCATTGACGATTTTCTTGCAGAGGGAAATGCCCTTCTCGGTCTTATCGACCTTTGTGAGCAGGCAGGAGCTTCTGTTGCGGGATGTGCAATAGCAATCGAAAAGGGCTTCCAGAACGGAGCTCAGAAGGTTATGGCTAAGGGTATAAGAGTTGAGTCTCTTGCAATCGTTGAATCAATGAACGACGGAACCATCACCTTCACTCAAAGATAAGGAACCGACCGGCAGGTAGCCGGAAAAATAAAAAAATTTATGGAGGCAAAGAATCATGAAAAAAATTCTTGCAATCGCTCTTGCAGCAATTATGCTCTTCGCATTTGCAGCTTGCGGCGACAAATCACCCACAGATGCAGATACTGATTTTAAAGTAGGCGCTATCTACATCAACAGCAAAAACGACACAGCTGGCTATACCTATGCTCACCACAACGGTATCGTTACCGCTATGAAGGAGCTTGGTCTTGATCCCGAAAAGCAGCTCTTAATCGTTGACGAAGTTCCTGAAGATAAGGAGCAGGTTCTCACTGCTATCGACACCCTTGTTGGTCAGGGCGCAAACATCATCTTCGGTATCTCATTTGGTTATATCGATGCTATGGAAGAAGCTGCAGGAAAATATCCTGATGTAATCTTCTCACATGCAACAGGCTACAAGAACAACGAAACAAACTTCAACAACTACTTCGGCCGTGCATATCAGGCACGTTACCTTGCAGGTATCGCTGCAGGTCTCAAGAGCCTTGAAATCGGCAATAATAATATCGGTTATGTTGCTGCTTACGGTACAGAGTATGCTGAAACAGCTTCAGGTATCAACGGTTTTGCTCTTGGCGTACAGGCTGTTAACCCCAACGCAACATTATATGTTAAGACTCTCGGCAACTGGGCTGACGAGCTTAATGAATCAGCATTTGCTAAGGAACTCATCGAGACTTACAACTGCGGTATTATCACTCAGCACTGTGACTCAGCTCAGCCTCAGATCGAAGCTCAGAATGCAGGCGTATTCGGTTGCGGTTACAACTCAGACATGACTGCAGATGCTCCCGAAGCTCACCTTACAGCAGCTATTTGGAACTGGAACGTATACTATAAGACAGCTATGCAGGCTGCTATGGATTGCGGTACAGCTGATAAGTTTGTAGCAACAATGGGTTCAGGCGCATATTACGGCGGTCTTAAGGAAGGCTTCGTAGCAGTATCACCCCTTAGCAAGAACTGTGCAGCTAATACTGACGTTGCTATTGAAAACGTAAGCAAGCTCATCGTTGACGGAGAATGGGATGTATTCTCAGGCGTTAAGCTTTCAATCGATGCTGACGGTAATGTAACAAAGGCTGATGCAGCACTTGTTGACAACCAGGGCACCGAAATCGTTGCAGCTGGCGGCGCTTCTGTTGAAGATGGCGTTATCACCGGTTCAATGAATTACTTCGTTGCAGGCGTTGTAGTTGCATAATTAAAAGCGACCTATCCGGGCCGGCCGGACTTATCTCCGTCCGGTCCGTTTCTTTATTTCCAAAGCAGAAGACAGAAAATACAAGCCGGTGTTTCTTGTCTCGTGGTTTGGAATTTTCCTATTTTCAGTACAATATCAAAGGAGGGAGTTCAGTGGCGGAAAACTACGCTATTGAAATGAGAGGCATCACCAAGACCTTCGGCAGCGTGGTGGCTAACAGTAATGTCAACCTTTCCGTAAAGCAGGGTGAGATTCTTGCTATTCTCGGTGAAAACGGATCGGGCAAAACTACGCTGATGAATATGCTTTCAGGTATATACAAGCCTGATGGCGGAAGCATCTTTGTTGACGGAAAAGAGGTTGCTATTGATTCACCGGAAAAGTCAAAGAAGCTCGGAATTGGTATGGTACATCAGCACTTCAAGCTTGTAGATGTTTTCTCAGCGGCCGACAATATCTGGATGGGCAAAAGAAAAGCAGGATTTATGCTCAATAAGAGCCGCTATGCCGAGGTTGAGAATATAGCTAATAAGTTCGGTTTTGAGCTTGATCCTAAAAAGAAGGTTTATAATATGGCAGTCTCCGAAAAACAGACCCTTGAGATAATCAAGGTGCTTTATTACGGAGCAAAGGTAATTATTCTTGACGAGCCTACCGCTGTTCTTACCGTACAGGAAATTGATAAACTCTTCACAATCCTCCGCCGTATGAAGCAGGAAGGTCATTCTATAATAATCATCACTCACAAGCTCAACGAAGTTATGGATATTTCTGACCGTGTTGCTATTCTGCGTAAGGGTGAGTATATTACCACTGTAAATACAAGCGAGACCAATGAGCAGCAACTTACCGAATATATGGTAGGAAGGAAGATTGATCTTAATATAGACCGCCCCAAGGTGGAAAAGAAGTCTCCCTTGCTTGAAGTAAGAAATCTTACTATCAAAAATGATGAGAATGCAGTTGCTATTGACGATGTGAGTTTTTATATACGCGGGGGAGAAATTCTCGGTGTTGCAGGTATCGCAGGTTGCGGACAAAAGGAGCTTTGTGAGGCTATCGCAGGTCTTCGTCCTATCGAATCAGGACAGATGGTGCATAAGGGCAGCAATATAGTCGGTCTTTCTCCTAAAGATATTCTTGCAAAGGGAATTTCTATGTCTTTTATTCCCGAGGATCGTCTTGGAATGGGACTTGCTCCTTCAATGTCTATTACGGATAATATGCTTCTTAAGAATTACCACGATGGAAAGAGTCCATTTATAGACCGCAAACGGGGACGTGTCGATGCTGAACAGGTAATCAAAAACCTTGAGGTGGTTACACCCTCAACTGAAACTCCGGTGAGAAGACTTTCCGGCGGTAACGTACAGAAGGTACTGCTCGGACGAGAAATAAAGGCGGGCCCGAATGTTATTATTACTGCTTATCCGGTAAGAGGACTTGATATCAACTCTTCTTATGCGATATATAATATTCTTAATGAGCAGAAACTCAGCGGTGTAGGTGTTCTTTTTGTTGGTGAGGATCTCGATGTAATGATGGCTCTCTGTGATAAGATTCTTGTTCTTTGTCACGGCAAGGTTATGGGTGTTGTTCATGCACACAAGACCACCAAGGAAGAGCTGGGGCTTATGATGACGGGTACTCTTGACCTTACCGAGAAGTGCGAAAACAAGCGCGCGGGAATTGCCGCTGATTCGCTTGTAGATAATAAGGAAGAGGAGGCCTGAGTATGAGAGTTCATGTTGTTAAACGAGAAAATTGTCCGATCTGGAAACGGGCCTTGTTTTACTTCGCGGCACTTGCTGCAGCTCTTGTTGCAGGTGCTATAGTACTTATTGCTATTGACGTAAATCCCTTTGAGTATTACTATCAGATGTTCACAATGGGTACGGTAGGTAACAATTATGCATACATGGCTATTATGAACTATCTTAAGAAATTTGTACCCCTTGCGCTTACCTCGGTTGCTCTTTCACTTGCCTTTAAGATGCGCTTCTGGAATATCGGCGGTGAGGGACAGTTTATAATGGGTGCCATCACAGCGAGTTGTGTTGCCTTCAAGCTCGGACCGTCGCTTCCTATGGGGGTTACCCTTGTAGTAATGTGCGTTGCGGCTATGCTTGTAGCTGGCGCTTACGGACTTGTTGCTGGTGTTCTCAAGGTTAAATTTGGTACTAACGAAACTCTTATGACACTTATGATGAACTATATAGCAATATATGCTCTGAGCTTCATTGGTGAAACGAAGGCGGATTGGAATTTCTTTCTTCAGGAGCAATCAGCACGTCCTGTGTTCGAAAGCTTCAAAGAGCTCGCTGCCTTCCCGGTAATTCCCTTAGGTCCCAAGTTCGAGCTCAGCGTATGTGTTGTTTTGGCATTTATAATCGGCGTAATTGTATTCGTTTATCTTAAATATACAAAGCAGGGCTATGAAATCAGTGTTGTCGGTGACAGTATCGGTACTGCAAGATATGCAGGTATGAAGGTTAATAAGATAATTCTTCGTACTGTATTTTTGTCAGCGGCGCTTATCGGTCTTGCCGCTGCCTTCAAGGTAGGTACGGCGGGTGTTCTTTCTACTTCTATAACTGACGATGTAGGCTGGACGGGTATTATCGTAGCTTGGCTTTCACAGCTTAGTACGCCTGTAATTTTTGTTGTGTCGGCTCTCATTTGTGTATTGCAGCACGGCTCTACCATAGCTGCAACAACCTTTGCACAGGTGGATTCAAGCTTTGCGAATATGCTTCAAGGCGCGATTCTGTTCCTGGTGCTTGCAGCGGATTTCTTTATCCGTTTTCGTATAGTACGTGTAAAGAAAGGAGTGACGAAGAATGGACAGTAAGATTGCTGTAATTACATCCTTCCTTTATAATATAGTTCTTTATAATATTCCTCTTCTCTACGGTACTGCGGGAGAGATAATGGTAGAAAAATCAGGAAGCCTTAACCTTGGTGTTGAAGGTATTATGGCGGTGGGTGCTATCTTCGGTTATATATGCGGTTGCTATGCAAACAGTCTTGGCGTGGGTATTCTCGTTGCTTTCATTGTGGGTGCAATCTGCGGTCTCCTTTTTGCAGTACTTACAGTTACATTTCAGGCAAATCAGAACATAACAGGTCTTACACTCACAACCTTCGGTCTCGGTATTTATTTCTTTGTAGGTAACGGACTCAAGGCAAAAGGCTGGCCTGTGCTTGCTGATTCTCCCAATGTAGCAGCAGGATTCAAGGATGTTCATATTCCTCTTCTCTCAGATATTCCCGTAATAGGTAAGGGGCTTTTCAGCCACAATATACTTGTTTATCTCGGTGTTGTTATTGCTGTTGCTATGTGGTGGTACTTAAAGCATACAACACCCGGTCTAAAGCTTCGCAGCATTGGTGAAAACCCCGGTGCGGCAGATTCAGTCGGCATAAATGTAAAGCGCATGAAGTACATTCACATCTGTGTAGGCTGCGGCGTAATGGGTATTGGCGGATATTATATGAGTCTTCTTATGAACGGCTCCTTCAACAGTAGCTGCTGGATAAACGGTTACGGTTGGATTGCGGTTGCGCTTGTTATCTTTGCTAACTGGAGTCCCGTTGTGGCAATTCTCGGCACTATGGTATTCGGCTTCTTCAATAGTCTTTATGTATCGGGCGGCAGTATCGCAAGAGAGTTCCCCGAGATATTGGGTTGGTTGGCTGATATTCCCACACAGCTTTATAAGGCACTTCCTTTCGTGGTTACGGCCTTTGTTCTTGTCATTACATCAATACGCAACAAGCGCGGTAGCAGCGGATTGCCCGCATCACTCGGTCTCAATTACTTCCGAGAGGAAAGATAATAAGAAAAGTTCTTTGGTTACTTTCTTGAAAGAAAGTAACTCCACGCGGCGAGCGTAGTAAAATAATATATTGTATGATAAAAGCTGTCGGGGAATCGAATCCCGACAGCTTTTGCTTAGTTACACCTAACTTAAGTTATAATTGACAAACCGACCGAATATCTGTTAACATAGGCGAAGCACTGTTTATTATGTATACGGAGGTAGTTTTCTTGCTTAAGAATATTCTCGAAAAAAGCGTCGCAAAGTACGGCGATGAACATAAAAAAAGAGAACAGTACGGTGTTATTGCGGGCGGTGTAGGTATAGTCTGCAATATAATTCTGTGCGTGTTCAAGTTTGTTATAGGATACCTTACCGGCTCGGTGGCTATTACCGCTGATGCGGTCAACAATTTATCCGATGCGGGCTCGAATGTGGTATCGGTTGCAGGGGCAAAGCTCTCAAACAAGCCTGTTGATAAAGAGCACCCCTTCGGTCACGGCAGAATGGAATATATATCCGCACTGGTGGTTGCTTTTCTGATTTTTCTTATGGGCTTCGAGCTGGCAAAGGATTCGCTTGATAAGATAGTCAATCCCTCCGAGACAAAATTCAGCTTTGTTTTCGTGATTATCCTTGCCGTAGCGGCGGCAGTGAAGCTCTGGTTGGGTCACTTTAATAATGTGATATACAAAATTACGGGCAACATCAATATGAAAGCGGTACGTAAGGATTGCGTTAACGATGCAATTTCCACTCTGGCGACGATTGCAGCTCTTGTTATCGGCGAGTTTACGGGTATTAAATTTATAGACGGTGCTATGGGTATGGGCGTTTCTGTTATTATCGTACTTGCGGGCGTGGGTATCGTAAAGGATATTCTCGGACCCCTTCTCGGTCAGCCGCCTTCACGTGAAGAGGTCACAGAGCTCGAAAAAATGATAGTTGCAGATGAAAATATCATAGGTATCCACGATCTTATCGTACACGACTACGGTCCCGGCAGACGTATTGCTTCAGTTCACGCCGAGGTACCATCCGATGTTGACCTTGTGGAAATTCACGACGTGATTGATAATATAGAGGTACAGATTCTTGAAAAGACGGGAATACTGATGTGTATTCACATCGATCCTATTGTACTCGGCGACGAAACCGTAAACAGGTACAAGGAAATGACGAGGGAGATTATTGCTTCAATCAATGAGAAATACGGCTTCCATGATTTCAGAATGGTACAGGGCCCGACACATACGAATCTGCTTTTCGATCTTGTGGTGCCTGCTGAGGATATAACGGAGAGTGACAGTCAGATACTCAGGGAGCTGACGGAGAAGTTCAAGGCTCAGGACGAAACAATCAATGTAGTGGCAAGAGTACAACACTCTTATGTATAAAGAAGCAGAATAAAAAAGTTCTTTGGTTACTTTCTTACAAGAAAGTAACGTCCGTCCTCTTGCGGTGCCCAAAAGTTGCTTTCCGCTTGGAGCGCGGGCAACTTTTGACCGCTGTGCCATCCTCATCTTGCACTGTGAGCGCTTCGGTGACGATGCTGGCGAGGACGTAAATGAAAACAGGGTATATATAATATAGAAAAGAGCAATCCTGAGAGACGGGGTTGCTCTTGTTTTTTCATCCTGCTGCTTCAATAACACACCGCTGCGGCATCGCTAAGGTACTTACGGTTATAACTCTTCCTTCTGAGGGGCGGTAAAACAGAGCTTATAGCCTTTCTATAATTTTTATTCCTGATTAACGCTTATACCTCTTGAAAATTTATTTCGTTTTTGTTAATATGAAACAGAAGAAATATAAAAATAAAAAAAAGGAGAGAAAAGAAATGAAAAAAGCAAAAAAATTACTTGCAGTGCTGCTTACTGTTGTTATAGTGATGCTCAGTGCTGCCGCACCTGCTTCAGCTGCATCGAAGCTTGATCCGTCCGAAGGCCCGATGCAGAAGCTTCAGTCGGTTTTTTATATGCTGCTTGATAAGCTCATCGTTTTTATCGGAAAAGTTCTCAATGCTGTTATTCCCGGTACTGATTGGGGCGACAGATGGGTTGACCGTGACGATTACCTGACACCTGATACGTTTTATCAGGGAGAGAGTGAGTTTGATACCGAGGTGAGTGCTGAGGCTGAGTGGAGTATGGGTTATTCCTACGGCTCTCTTCTTGAGGGACTTGACATTCTCGGCGGTGAATACTTTATGGCAGGCTCGCTTCAGCCTTTTACAAAAAAGGTGCCTACAGAGATACTTGATGATCAGGGTGTTACTGTGTATGCGATTTCCGACGGTACAAGCGGAATTGTTGTGCACGCAGTTATTGACGGCTTCGGTATTGCAAGAGGTGACGTACTCCGAATAAGAGAAATGCTTGCTGATTTTGCAAAGGAAAACAATATAATAAGTATAAATGTTTCTGTTCTTCATCAGCATTCGGCTATTGATATTCTCGGTATGGGCGTTGACCTTGTGCCTGCACTTATTCTTAATCCCGGAATGAATGCTATGGGCATGGATAAGAATATGCTGGTGACAGGCAAAACACAGAAATTTATGGATAACCTTTATGAGGTTGTGACGACTTCGGTTATTGAAGCCGTTGAGGATATGGAAGAGGGTACTCTTTATTACGGAAGTGCGGATGTGAGCGACCTGATGCACGACAAGAGAAAGCCCGAGACTTTTGACGGTAATATCCACCGTCTGCGCTTTGACCCTTATGATGAGCAGTCAGACGAGATCTGGATCTGCGAGGCAGGTATCCACTGTACAGGTTTTAGCAACGACGATACATATATTTCCGCAGACTTCCCTTATTACTTCAAGGAGTACGTCAAGGAAACTGTCGGAGCAGATGTGGTTTACGTTCAGGGTGCTGAGGTGGCTATCACAACAGACCGCAGTAACGTCAGCTACACGATGACTGAGAAGAATTCCAAGGTCAAGGCCTACGGAATCGCACTTGCAAAGAGGGCGATGGCTGTTGAGAATGAAGAAGCTCTCGCTCCCGTACTTAATATCAGCTTTACAGAGGTAACACTCACTGCAGAAAATCCCGTACACATTCTTGCGGTAAGAGAGGGGATCATTGATTCCGTTGCGGTAAAGGACGGAAGTGACTTTGCGATTGTTACAGAGGTCGGATATATGGAGCTTGGTGACAGACTCGGTATTGCTATGATACCCGGTGAAATTGCTCCCGAAATTCTATGGGGCGGTGCAGTTTCAGCAAGTGAAAGCTGGACAAAGGAAAGTTGGGACTATGCACCCTTGCAGGAGACTGCAGGTGTGGAAACTCTTATCTGCTTCGGACTTAACAACGATCAGATAGGCTATATCCTTCCCGATAACGATATACGATCCATGCTTACGGAAAACGAAGAAATCAATGTAGCCGCAACGAATGCAGGTTCGGTTATTACCGAAGCCTTCCAAAGGCTTGTGGCTGAAGTGAAATAAAAGGAGATGTTTTTATGATGGAGCTTGCATTGAAAATCAGAAAGTATATTATTTATCCGATTTTATTTATTACAATGCTTTTTGCCGCACCTGCGGGAAGTACTGAAACAGCGGAGCTTATTTCAACCGATACCTTTGTTCTGGATAATGCTATGATTATGGGTCAGGGTATTACAACTGACGGTGAATACTATTATACAAGCGGCAGTATAGCTGCGGTTAACCTTACCTCTCTCGGTAAGTTCACGGTTGACGGCATGGATTTTGTTGATAAAAAGATCAACCCTCTTCCTGACGTCTGTGAAAAAAGAGGTAACAACCATATTGGCGGTATAAGCTATTATGACGGCAAGATTTACGCTTCCGTCGAGGGCGGTGAAGAGGTTTTTGCCTGCATAGTTGTTTTTGATGCTCAAACTCTTGAGGCAACAGGTGAGGTTTACGACCTTCCTAATGAGATTTATACCGACGGAGTACCCTGGTGTGCAGTTGACGGCGAAACAGGTTACCTTTATGCATCAAAGTGGAAGAATGCCGAAACAATTTATGTTTACGATGTAAATAACGGTATGGCTCCCGTCAAGGAGCTTGAGCTTGACAGTACAATTACACGTATTCAGGGCGGTGAGTTCTGTAACGGTACACTCTATCTTTCTCAGGACACCAAGGACAGCGGCAAGATAAGAAATATTCTCGGTGTTGACGTTGAAAGCGGCAAGGTAGAGATTGTTGAAGCAAGAAATGCAGGCTCTGAGAATTACGAAGCCGAGGGTATGACATTTACTTATACGGATGAGGGTGTTGAGATGCACGTACTTGATTACAACAGAGTTATCGGTGTATTTGTCCGCCACTATAGCGTAGATTATTAAATAAGAAAAGTTCTTTGGTTACTTTCTTTCAAGAAAGTAACGCCCGTTCGGTGAGGACATAAAAAGACCATATATAATATGATGTATGCAGAAAGAGCAATCCTTGTATTAAAGGGTTGCTCTTAGCTTTTATCTTGTTGTTATTGTACCCGCTCCGGGAGGAGGTAATATTGCGGGGTTGTACCCGGCGATTTAATCCGGCTTTGTTGTGCTTTTTCATCTTAATGTTTCAATAATACTTCGTTCGTGGATACGCTCATGTCGCTCGCCCGAACCCTTCCACCACCCGTCTAACCCTAAGGCACTACTTTTTCACCTTAATGTTTCAATGATGTTTCAGCCGTGAATACGCTCATGCCGCTTGGCACATCCTTTGTCCGGAGCGACAAAGGATGCAAAGCGTTCTTTTTTCATAGACACGGCTCGGCATATTTAAATAAATGTGTAGTCCGCCTTCAACAACAAACTACGGAAGCGTGCCAACAGTGATATCTACCGAGAAAGATAGTTATTATTAAATCCTACTACTCTCCGAAAGACTACCCGCCTCTTGCGGTTCCCAAAAGTTGCTTTCCGCTTGGAGCGCGGGCAACTTTTGACCGCTGCGCCATCCTCACCTCGCTTCATCTCGCACTGCGAGCGCTTCGGTGACGATGCCCTCCGTTTATTGTTTCCGCAGCGGGTAAGGCGGTAGCGGCAATAGCAAGTAATGCTGCAGGCCGCTGAAATGTTTTATCTTTCTTTTACGGTTATTACGCAGAGGTAGCTTTAATAATTAACCCATTTTACATAGATACTTACTTGAATGTTTAATCAAAAAGAAAGAATTTGCTTTCCGTAAAGTTTAATTGCAGAAGGTCGGAGGCATTCTCTGACTAAAACCACTGCGGGAGCGGTCAGCGAATGTCGGAATACACGGTGGTTGAACTTATGACGTGAATAATAGACAAGTTAGTAACCTGAATGGCAAGTACTCTCAAGCGGGTTTCTTTATTGAGCATATAAGTATGCTGAGCTGTGAAACGGATGAGTTGTTGTTGAAATACACGGGAGAAACCTTTCGCCCACAGAATGAAAAAACTTATGCAGGAGCAATATTTTTCAGTTATATAAACTCAAAGGGTGGCATCGGCGAAAGTACTTTCGGATTTCCATATCATTCCAAGAGCGTTTTGCATACTTTGTCGCTCAGGACAAAGTATGAGCCCGAGCGGCTTGAGCGTATCCATGGTTGAAGTATCATTGAAACATTAAGGTGAAAAAGATACGCCCTCTCCGCCACAGCTTTGTCATCCAACCTTTTCAGCGATATACCTACGGCACTGAATATTTGCATTTTGCAAATACGGTAATTACACCCACATATAGTTTTAATTGAACAAAAGTAAAAGCTCATACAATATATAGTACCGTTTTCACCCTCGCACACAAAAACACCCGGATACGAGTGTTGAAAGGTCTGTATTTATGCAAAACTGCCAAAAAAAGTTGTCAAAAACTGTTGACAAAACCAAAAGTAAGTGATAATATATGCAAGCACTCGACGAGAGAAACCTCAGAGAGGGCAGAAAAAGAAGATGCTTTTGAGAAAGAAAAAGTTTTGAAAAAAACTTAAAAAACTTTCAAAAAAGTATTGACAAGAGGATATCGGATGTGATATACTCTTTGAGCTGTCTCGCAAAAGCGGGAAAGCGATTGGACCTTGAAAATTAAACAACGAGATAAGAAAAGGAACCCGAGATTCGATGGTACTAACCATCAAGAAGAGTTTTAAAAAGTACTTTTCAAAC
>JAZUAZ010000230.1:0-4701 GCA_045638245.1 Acutalibacteraceae bacterium
GCCGGTGTATTATAAAACAAATCTCTTACAATTATAGTCGTACCGTCAGGACAACCTGCAGGTTCATATTTTACCTGAACACCACCACTTACTGCATAGGCTGTTCCACTGTCCTGAGTAGCGCTTTTTGTAAGAATTTCAGTCCTCGAAACAGCAGCTATAGAAGCAAGAGCCTCACCTCTGAATCCAAGAGTAAAAATAGCGTTCAGATCATTTTCGTCACTTATCTTGCTCGTGGCATGGCTGATAAATGCATTCGGTACGTCTTCTCGTTCAATACCGCACCCGTTGTCTGTAATCCTTATATATGTTACGCCGCCGTTTTTAATTTCAAGCGTAATTGCAGTAGCACCGGCGTCAACAGAGTTTTCCATAAGCTCTTTAACGACAGAAGCAGGTCTTTCGACAACTTCACCGGCTGCTATCAATTCTGCTATATGCTTTGGAAGTATATTGATTCTTGCCATAAAGTTATCACATCCTTAATTTATTATTTATTCACCTCTTGCGCGTTTTACAAGCTCATGAAGCGTTGTAAGAGCCTCAAGAGGAGTCAGTGTGTTTACATCGATATTTTTAATTGAATCTATAAGTTCGTCATCAACAGTTAATTGTAAAGAAATCTGCAAATCATCTTCTTCGTTTACAATATCAATCGCATTCATCACAATTCGACTGTCGGGTGTGTTTTTTTCAAGTTCTGAAAGTATGAGTCTGGCGCGTGATACGACAGAATTAGGAATACCGGCAAGTTTAGCAACCTCTAGACCGTAGCTTCCATCAGCACATCCTCTTACAATCCGACGAAGGAAGGTAATAGTATCTCCCCTCTTTTTAACGGATATATTGTAATTTTTAACGCCCTCGAGCTGTTTTTCAAGCTCAGTGAGTTCGTGATAATGAGTTGAAAACAGTGTTTTTGCACCTATTTTTTTCTTGTCTACGATATATTCAAGCACTGCACGGGCGATACTCATACCGTCAAAGGTTGATGTTCCTCTGCCTACCTCATCAAGAATTATAAGCGAGTGCTTGCCTGCGTTCTTGATAATTGTGGACACCTCGTTCATTTCAACCATAAAGGTTGACTGTCCTGTTGCAAGGTCATCCGATGCACCAACACGGGTAAAAATACTGTCAACAACTGAAAGCTGAGCCCTTTTTGCCGGTACAAAAGAACCGATCTGTGCCATAAGGCAAATTAAAGCGACCTGACGCATATAGGTTGATTTACCGGCCATGTTCGGTCCGGTTATTATAGCACAACGATTTTCACCGCAGTCAAGCTTTGTATCATTAGGTACAAAAGGCATATCACCGAGCATAGCTTCAACTACCGGGTGTCTGCCATCGGTTATATCAATGATATCGCCTTCTACAATCGTTGGGCATACATAATTGTTATTTACGGCGACGTTTGCAAGCGAGCAGAGAACATCAGTAACTGCAATAGCCTGAGCTGTTGACTGAATTCGGTTGAATTCGTCAGCAACACTTTTCCTGATCTGGCAGAATATTTCATATTCGAGCTTTACTATTCTTTCCTGAGCTCCAAGGACCTTGCTCTCAAGTTCCTTGAGCTCCTGAGTAATGTATCTTTCGCAGTTCGCAAGAGTCTGCTTTCTTATGTAATCCTCAGGTACAAGGGTTTTATAAGAATTTGTGACTTCTATATAGTAACCAAACACACGATTATAGCTTATCTTAAGCTTAGGAATACCTGTTTTTTCCTTTTCTCTGGCTTCAATTTCAGCAATATATTTCTTACCGTTATTCTGTATATCTCTGAGAGTATCAAGCTCACTGTTGAAGCCGTCATTTATAATTTCACCTTCTCTTATACTAAACGGTGCATCTTCTTTGATAGCGGCATCAATAAGAGAATAAATGTCTTCAAGCAAATCAAGTGAAGAAAACTGCTGCTTCAGATATGCACTTCGACAGTCTGTCAGAAGATTTTTAATGTAAGGAAGGCTGCCTATTGTCTGTTTTAAACTATTAAGATCCTTTGCATTAGCTGTTTCATAAACAACTCTTGTAAGCAGACGTTCAATATCGTATATACCGCCCAGTGACTGTGTAAGCTCTGATAATTTGATACTGTTATCGAAAAGTTCGGAAACAGCATTATGTCTTTTTGTTATCTGAGTGTAATTGACAAGCGGTTTTTCGAGCCAGGATCTTATAAGACGTCTGCCCATTGAAGTTTTTGTTTTATCAAGCACCCAAAGAAGCGAGCCTCTCTTTTCACGACTTCTCATTGTTTCGGTGATTTCAAGGTCACGTTTTGTTGAGTAGCTTATTTTCATATACTGACTATCAGCATATATATTTATATCTCTGATATTTTCGAGATTATTTTTCTGTACATTTTTAAGATATCTTATTGCTACACCAAGAGCAATAATTGCATGAGGAGTGGCTGTAAGGTTGTAGGAGTTAATTTTTTCAAATCCAAAATGTTCAACACAGTCTTCCATGCACTTTTCAAGCAAGAAGTATTCATCTGCAGGTACTTCACAACTTGCAGACATTTTTGAATTTATAAATTCCGAAATAAGTTTATCTTTAGCGCAATAAAGATTCAGAACAATTTCGCTTGGGTTGAAAACACCGAGCTCATTAACAATTGCAGCCTGAATCTTATCCTGAGCTGAAAAAGCAGTGAGATTGACAGCGCCGGTAGAAACATCAACAAAACAAATACCTGCACCGTCTTTGTCGTAATATATAGACGTAAGATAGTTATTTTTGCCCTCATCGAGCATATTATTTTCAATTATAGAGCCTTTGGTTATAATTCTAATTACGTCTCTCTTTACAAGACCTTTAGCTGTTGCAGGGTCTTCAACCTGTTCGCATATAGCTACCTTATAACCGTTAGTTACAAGTCTGGCTATATAATTCTCTGCAGAATGGAACGGTACACCGCACATAGGTGCCTTTTCACCGTTTCCGCAGGCTCGACCCGTTAGTGTAAGCTCAAGCACAGATGATGCAAGCTTTGCATCATCAAAAAACATTTCATAGAAATCACCCAGGCGGAAAAACAGTATCGTATCCGGATATTCCTTTTTTATTTCAAAATATTGAAGCATCATAGGGGTCATCTCGGCCATACTGTTTTCCTCCTGATATAATTCCTTGTTTTTTAACGTTTAATCTTAGTGGCAACCGCTGCAAGATGAGCATGAACCGCCACATTCATGGTCGTGCTTTTCAGGCTCACATGTTGCGGGATCAGCACCGTTAACGCAAAGGCTGAGAATCTGCATAATGTAGTTCATCATTTCATCAACCTCAGTTCTTGCTGCATCGTAAGCCTGCATTTTGCCGTTTGCCATAAACTTTGTGTAAAGAGTGTTGAACTCTTCTTCAAAAGCCTGCATTTTTGCTGAGTCGGGTTCTTCCTTACTTGCTTCAAGCTGATAATTCATCTGAACCATCTGAATCTGACCCATAAGATCATTGAGTTCGGTATCCTTTTCGTTTTCTTCTCTTGCCTTAGTGAATGCAAGATAACGTTCGTCCTGCTGGATGGCAGCACCAAGTTCACGTGTGAGTTTAATAATGTCCATTGTGTGTACTCCTTTAATTTATTTATAATAGCTACTCATAAGAGTAAAATTATACTGTTTCACCGTAAACAACCCATGTTCTGGGATTTGTTACTTTTACATAAGCGAAGTCACCGATAAGACTTTCGTCGCCTATAAATTCTATAATTACATTACCTTGAGTTCTGCCGGAAAGCATACCCTCGGTTTTGCTTTTGCCTTCAACAAGAACCTTGTAAACCTTACCCTTCATATCCGCAGTGCGGGCCCCTGCAATTTTTTCTTGGAGATCAGTAAGCTCTTTGAACCATTTACCCTTCTCATCTCTGGAGATTGGATCATCCATATCAAATGCTTTTGTACCCTTACGCGGTGAAAAAATAAATGTAAACAACGATGTATATCTGACTCGCTCAATAAGAGAAAGGGTGTCCTTGAACTCTTCATAGGTCTCACCCGGAAATCCTACAATAACATCACTTGTAACAGAAAGATCCGGCATCCTTTCGTACGCATAATCAATAAGCTGCAGATATTTAGCTCTGTCATAATGACGGTTCATCTCTTTGAGGACTCTGTCATTTCCTGACTGGAACGGCAAATGAAGGTGTTTTGCGACCTTGTTGCATTCCGCCATAGCATCGAGAAGTTCAAAAGTACAGTCTCTCGGATGAGAAGTCATAAAACGTATAATAAAGTCACCCCCGATATCATTTATTGCTCTGAGTAGTGCCGGAAATCTGAGATGCTCGGCTTCATCTTTGTTATATGAATTTACATTCTGACCGAGAAGTGTTATTTCCTTATATCCAAGAGAAATTACATTCTTAACCTCTGTTATGATATCTTCAAATTTTCTGCTTCTCTCTCTGCCTCTTACATACGGTACGATGCAGTAGGAGCAAAAATTGTTGCAACCATACATAATAGGTATCCAGGCTCTGAATGTGCCGTCACGCCGTACAGGTAAACCCTCGGCAATGTTACCGTCACTTTCAGTTACATCAAATACTCTTTTACCTGAGCAAAGACATCTGTAAATAAACTCAGGTAATTTATGTGATACGTGTGTACCGAAAAGCAAGTCAACAAACGGATAACTTTTATAAAATTTTTCAGCAATATGCTTCTGTTGTGTCATGCA